>DAOUPL010000019.1 GCA_030626185.1 bacterium
AAATCTTGTACTTGTGAAAAAATATTTACCATACTACAGCTTTTCATCGGCATATCCTTTATTTTTCAAAAGGATAACAGATTTTTCTATATTTTTTTACTTAAATTAGATGCGTTTGCCCTGACTTAATGGGTGAAATATTTTGTTTACTTTTTTTCAGAAAAGATACTTATCCGTTTAAATATTTTAGATATTTTCAAGAGTACTTTAGATATCGTGATAATATAAAAATGATTAAAAACGATAATAACTTACTTGAAATAGTACAAAACCCTAATTTAGAATGGATCAGTACAAATAAAGATTTTGAAAGAATAATAACTCCAACTATTACTATTCCATTTATTTTATTTATCTCGTATATAGGATATTTTTACCATAATTTCACAGATATGACAGGAATTATGCAGTAAGTTAAAAATAATTTATCATGTCTCCGATAAGCGTCCCTGCAAATTTTGAATTAATTGAAGCCTTGGCGCAAATGTTGAACGCAACAACCCTAAGCCGCGCCATAGCTCCATGAGCGACTGTGTCCTGCGTAGCTTTACCATGTTCTTCATAGCCATTATTGGCGAAGTAAAAACGAAGCATGGACGACGAGTGATTTGGTCACTCATATGACAAATTATTGTGCCCAACGGCTGTATAATCGAATTGGGTTTAATGAATACAAGCGCGATTCGCATGGATTTGTTTATTTTGCTTATACTTTTTAGCAAAACTTCCTACCAATCGATACATTTGGCAATTAATTTACCATTTGACTATTTAGCTTTTACTGATAAACTGATTAAGAATAGAAAGAATAACCTTAAACAAAGGGTTTATTATGAAAAAATTATTATTAATTGCTGCATTATTAGGTACAAGTGCTATTAAAGGCATGGAATACAACGGTAAAGAATACTCAACAGGTACATGTAATTGGGAACGTATTGAGCAACTACAACCTAAAGAGTGTTATGGAAGGTTTAAAGAATATTCACGGTGGGAGGCAAAAGATCCCAAATCAGGTAAATATGTAGGTGGTATTAAAATTTACCCCCGAGAACTGTAGAATTAATTTTTTATACGTTGACCATGATTATAGAGGACAAGGAATCGGATCAACATTGTTTGCGTTGACTCTTAAATCACTAAAAAATTGTAAAAAAGTTACATGGAATTCACTCTCTAATGCAATAAAACTTTATGAAAGACTAGGTGCAACACGTGTGGATCCAAACTCCCTTACACTAACAATAGATCCTAAACTATCAAATTATATATCAATAGATCCAAACTTTAAAACAGCTACAAAAAAGTATAAGAAAGAACGACAAGTACGACGCAGAAACAGAAGTACAAAAAAATTCTACAAAGCAGACAAAACTGAGTGGTTATAAAAAATACTGTAATTATAAAGAGCAGCTTACAATAAGTTGCTCTTTTGCTTTATCGCTATTCTCTCAATAAACTCTGCAACCTCACTCAATTCCCCCGGCAGCACCAACTCTTTATTCTTCCATTTTTTGCTAACCGCGTAAAACGGCACCAAGTTAGTCGTATGCGCAGTGTGTGGTTGTTGCAAAACTTCATCAAACATAACTTCTGCATTGCCATGATCAGCAGTAATAATCAACGTACCATCATGTTGCTCAACAACTTCATCGTACAACTGTTTAATTTGTTGATCCAAGCATTCTACAGCCTTAACCGTTGCATCAAAATTTCCTGAATGGCCAACCATATCTGCGTTAGCATAATTAATCAGATAAAAGTCATGTGGGTCATTCGCAAGTGATGCACAAACAGTTTGTGTAATTAGTTTCGCAGACATTTCTGGATACTCGATATAATTTTGTAATTTTAATGATGGAATCATATGCCATCGCTCACCAGTAAACGGTTTTTCTCTTCCCCCAGAAAAGAAATAGGTCACATGCGCATATTTTTCTGTTTCAGCGATAGTAAAAATTCGCTTATTTTGATTACTTAATTGCTCTTTAAGCGTGTTTTTTATTTCTTGACGCGTCATCATTACTTTATTAGTAAAATTATTGCCATATTTCACTGGTGTAAGAAAAAATAATAATTCGCGTTTTTGACGATCAAATGTATTAAACTGTTCATCAATAAACACTTGTGTAAGTTGCCGTGCGCGATCAGGCCGAACGTTGCAAAAAATTATACCATCGCCATTATTGATTGCATGATCACGTGTTAACGCCGTCGGCGGTATAAATTCATCATAAATTTCTTTAGCGTAACAATCATCAATAACTTGCTGCCATTGTTTTTCTTTATTGTTCGGCTTACAAAGCATCTCGTAAGTTTGTTGCGTACGTTGCCAATTGTTATCGCGATCCATCGCGTAAAAGCGTCCAGAAATTGAACCAATTACCACGTTATCAAAAGATTGAATAAATTGTTCTAATTCCTGTAAATAATGCTTTGCTGATTGTGGTGCAACATCTCTGCCATCAAGAAATAAATGTAACACAATACGTTTAACATTTTGTTGTGCTGCTGCGCGAATAAATGCGTACAAATGTTTTGTGTGCGCGTGCACAGCAGCATCAGAAAGTAACGAAAACAAATGTAATGTTGTTTGTTTATCAGCAACTTTTTGTAAACAATCAACAAGCGCTACGTTAGAAAAAAACGATTGATCATCAATCGCATTGTGCAACAACTTTAGTGGTTGATCGATAATGCGCCCTGCGCCAATGGTTAAATGCCCAACTTCAGAGTTGCCGATCATACCATCAAGTAGCCCAACAGCGCTGCCTGATGCTGACAACATCGCAAAAGGATAATTATCTCTAAAATAATCTAAAATTGGTGTTTGTGCGTGATAAACCGCGTTATGCGCTTTTTGCGCACTGTGCCCAACTCCATCAAGAATTATTAAACAAACTGGTTTAATCGACATTCTTTCTCCTTTTTTGGTACATTATCAAAAAACATACAAAAAAACATAGAAAAAAGCCTAAACTTTACGTATTTTTTCACTTAATACTACTTTTTTCTATTCAAATTGTATGACCCAATGGCAACATTGCATTCATATTGAAACTAAATGTTTTCTTATTGACATTTTAATCAATGTTGCTATGATAGAAACAGGTATTTAAAAAATAAAAACTACGGACAAACATGAAAAAACTACTAATTATTGCAAGTTTATTGTCAATTACTTCGCTATACAGTGCTAAGCAAAATTCATCAGCATCAGAATCAGATAATCCGCATGTTAGACGAACAAGACCAACAACAACAGAGAGTGATGATGAATTACTTCGTAGACTTGATCAACGTGACGATCTAATACGCAGAAATCTAAAAAGAGATAGAGCTCTAAAAAGACATATGCAAATTGTTTATAAAAAACCAACTTGTTGTCGTAGGCTTTTTGGATCAAACAATGATAAACGCCATTATGGTAGTGGATTTGGTGACGGATCTGGCAACAACGGAACCGTTGTTTAATATAAAAATACAATCAATGGTGGTGTGTCAAAAAGAGGTAAACCTGGGCTCCGTAAATGGTCTTTAAAAAACTCACCAAACAATCAAAGAGTCTTATCTCTCACTTTCTAATCAAAACATAATCCTGATAATTAAAAACAGCGAGCAACACAACGCTCGCTGTTTTTACGTCTTTTTATTAATTTTATGCTATTCTAAAAATAGAAACTACTTACCATCTAACCTTTTTTAATAATTATGCTATTTTATCACAATCGCTTTTTTGGCTCCCTATCAATCATCCTTGGCAGCATTATTCTTTATTTTGCCATTGGTGATCTTTTGTTGCGCTTGCTTTGTGCAGCATTCGGAATATTTTTAATTAATTACGGCATGAACATGCAAGGCCAACCATCTTTACGCTTTAAGTTTTCTAAATGGATGAACCGCGATGGTTTTTGGCATCGTCCTTTTTAATCAGTAATAACCATTGTTTGTGCTACGCAAAATAACCTATTTTTAACGTAACCTTTTAATCAGCAATACAATTTTATAGGAAATACTTATGACACTTGATCAATCTATTTTAAACTTTTTTTCATTGTACTACGTACAAACAACAGTAAAGATTATCTTACTTGCTGTTGTTGGTTATGGAGTAACTTCATTTTTAAGCAAACATATCAGTTCTTTTATAAAACAAAAAGTGAACTCACACGTTGGCTTATTGGCACAAAAATTCATTTATTATTTTGGCTTAACGTTGTTGCTACTTACAATTTTGAGCGAACTTGGTTTTAACTTAACCGCATTACTTGGTGCAGCGGGTGTTGCTGGTGTTGCCATTGGTTTTGCATCGCGTACGAGCATGTCTAACGTAATCAGTGGGATCTTTTTATTATTCGAACGTGCATTTTCTATCCATGATTTTATCAGCTTTGATGGTGTTTCTGGCACAGTGGAAGAGATTGATCTTTTTTCGGTAAAACTACGCACACTGGATAACACGTTAATTCGTGTACCCAATGAATTATTACTCACCAAACCAATCACTAACTTTTCTCATTACAAAACACGCCGCCTTTCGTGCACAATCACCGTTGATTATCAAACAAATATGAAAGAATTTGTCGAAACTGTTCGCACTGTTGCACAACAACAAAAGATTGTATTACAAGATCCGTTACCTGATATTCGCATTGATGAATTTTTTGATAATCATTGCTCTTTGCGTATGCGTTTTTGGGTAAACAACAGTGACGTTACACAAGCGCGACAAGATGTTCTTGCAGAGCTTAAGCAAGCGCTAACAAACAAAAATATAACTATTCACGAGCTGTACCTTGGCTTTAAAGTGCCAAACTCTTGCGTCACACACATTCGTATGCAAAAATAGTTTACACTTTATTCGAACTCACATTAATTTTTAGTTTCTATAAAAAACTTATCATTTTCTTGCTTGATAATCACTTCTTTTGGCTTAGGATCAGCATTAACAACTTTTTGATCCCACTCATCAAGAATCTTGATAAATTGCTCGCGGGATATTTTTAATCGCGTTGGTATTTTTTCTTCAGAATATTGATCTTCAAGATAAATAGTACCATTATCATTTTCAAGAAAAGTACAATTCCCACTACAGCTTACACCATATTCAGTGTTGGGATCAGCAAGAGCCCATTCTTTATAATCATTTAAAAAATGTGGTGTATCGTCTCTTAAAAAACGACCTAATATTTCTATATCAATGGAATTTCCATAATTATAATCGTATGAGCTATTATCATAAATAAATTTAACTATTTTCATTGTTTCCTATAGGAATGGGAATGCTGATACAATTTTTCCTTTTTGCGTAATGTGCATTCTAATTTTTGTACCATTTTTTATTATTCCTTCAACAAGGTATTTTCCATCTGATTCTAATATTGCAATTTTACCACTTTTTTTGAAGTTATCTAATGCTTCAAGTACAGCTCTTGCAACTTGTTCTCGGGTCCAGTGAGAAGGAAAAAAAGTTTTTGTGATTAAGTGATTTTGTCCTTTCATACATAAGTTTGCTTTATAAAAACCATCTTTAAACATTTTTTTACTTTTAAAAAGTATATCACCACCTTTTTCTATAAAATTGCCAAGGTCATGATGAAAACCTTTAATGTTGGTAAATACGCCATTTTTATTCCAACGTAAATCCATAGAAAAAATGTGCTTAAAGTCGATTTTAACATATTTATTAGCACAACACTCGATACCCAAACATGCTTTACGAAAGGTAAAACGTAATAGTTCAAGTTCTTTTTCAAGATTAGCAACAAATGACTTATTAAACGTCGTTAATAATTCTCGTGAACACGTGATAACTTCTTTTGCGGCACCACCAACATTTTTTGCCATGTCTTTACACTGAATAGTAATGCCTTCAGCGGTGACAAGCACCGGATTGTTGGCAAGTTTATTATCAATGGCATGGCGTATGCGTTTGGCAAAAATAGTTAAACTTTTTTTTGTTTTGCCGATAGCATCAATTTTACGTAAATGTGCAGCAGCTCTGTGTACACCGCCAAAAAAGACAAAATCAGCAGCAAAGTGAGCAACAAGATCAACCCATTGTTCTGCTGGTACGTTGCTGATAAAGTCGTATGCATCTTTTAACTGTTCTAATTTGGATCTCTTGCAAAACAATTTTATTGCTTCACAAGCACTTGTAACTTTCTGGGATCGTGCATCATAATCTTGTGACGATAAATAAACAGAGCCAAGAGTGATATCGCTTACAAAATGCGCAAGATGACACACACCGCCTATAAGGAAATATCCTGTATGAGCAAGATTGGTAACTTGTGTAACTGGATTAAGATTTTTTACAAATGCAATAAGTCCACGAATAAATAACTCTGTTGATTGTTCAAACGTTGATTTTGTTTGTGTTGCGTATTGAAAACTTTGTGCGTGTAGATCGCTTAATAAATGCTGTGTAATAGCTGTATAAAAAATAAACTCGTTAACATCGTTTGTTTTGTGCAATTTTTTTATAGCTTTTTCTATAGTCGTTTCAACTTCGTAGTTGACGTAATAATTATACAAGTCAGCAATAGTAGAAACTTGATCACTAATATCATTAATAACGTTGGCAACATCATTAAAGTTATCACTGTTGTTCAGTGCGTAGATTAAGTCACCATTCCACTCATCAAATATCTGCTGCTCTTTGCTTTTTTGTTTTGCCATGTCCGACGACATGTTCGGCGAAGCCTCAGCGAAGACGGAAGCTTTAGCGAAGACGGATTGCTCTTCAGAGAGTTGCTTTTCTGTTTCTTTCTTTTGTGCAATTTCTTGATACAACTTGGTAATGCGTTGATGGTGTTTAGGTTCTTCTTTTGAAAATATGCCAACTTGTTTGAAAAAGTTGCGAACTCGTGGAAATTTTTTATGATTATCATAAAGTTTGCAAATTGCATCTTCGTAACCATCGAAAGTTTTGACAAATTTTACAAATTCTTGAGAGACATACAATTCTTTGAAGTGTAAAATATTTTTTTTTGTATAGTTGTGTTTTTGAAAAAACTGTTTGAGTTGCTGTGTTGAACAGTGCACAAGTTTTTTGATTAGATATTTTCTACTTACAGGGTGATTGTGTAAACGAATGAATGAAATAAATTCACTACGATTATGATTATTTTGTTTTTGTGGTTGATTATTAATGCATTGTTCAGCGATTGCATATTCACGATTATATGAATAAAATTCCTCGCTGCGCATAAAGCTTGGTAAAAAGATAAAGAGAAAACAAAAATAAATTAAGTGTTGCATGTAAATACCACTTTCTTATCTCACCATAGTTTTATGCCTGGCAGATTATTTTCATCCAATCATAAAAAAAGTGAGTCGTAAAGTAGTAGTTTTTTAAAAAAGTTTACGCTTTGCGTTTAAACTTTTTTTCTAGTTCATGCAACGTAATTAACCACATCGTTGGTCGTCCATGCGGGCACGTTAATTTATTGTCACAAACATACAGATCATGCAAAAGTTGATACATTTTTTCGTAATTAAGTTCATCACCCGCTTTTACCGCTGCTTTGCAGGCCATTTGTGCGTGCACTTTTTCATGCACGTATTTGCTCATCTCGTCATGAGATAAATTAGTAACTTCACGAATCCAACGAACAACTTTTTTAATAAGATCTTCAAAGTTAAGTTGTTTTACGTGCGCTGGCGTTGCTTTTACCGCAAAGGTATTTTCACCAATACAATCAAGCACAATGCCATGATCAGCAAATAATGCATAATGATCTTGCACACATTGCGTATCAGATGGTGACAACGTTACAACTGCAGGAAACAATAATGAAATAGTATCATGTTGTGCAAAACGCGCTTTAAATTGTTCATACAAAATACGCTCATGCGCAGCATGCTGATCCACAATGGCAAGCCCATCATGTGTGTGAATTAAAATATAAGTTTTGTTATATTGCCCGACAAGCGTAAATAGATCTTCTTTAATTGCAACACGTTGCTCTTGTAAATCATTAATTATTGCATGATTCATGATTGGTATAACATCTTGATCAAATGATAGATCATTAACAACTTCTTGCGTTGCAAGATTATTTACACCAGAACTTGTTTGTTTGTATGAAACATAATCAAAACGATCGTCTGTTTGCATAAATGCTTGCGGTGATGATGCTAAAAATGGTGGAGTAAACGGCATTGTTTGTATTGTTTGCGTAGAACTGCTTTGCGCGTACTGTTGTGCATTTTGAATATGACGCTCAACATTTTGTTCTAATGCTAACTTAATCACATCTTGCACACAACGCTCAACGCGACGCTGATGCACAAATTGTACCTCTTCTTTTCGTGGATGCACGTTAATGTCAACATCATCAGCTTCAACAGTTATTGCCAAATATACTGACGGATACCGTTGTGGTGGTAATACATTTTGATACCCACGAATAACTGCACGTGACAACGAACTGTTTTTTACCCAACGATTATTCACAAACAAATAAATGCCGCTACGGTCATAGCGCATGTGTTGGTGTGAAGTGATTATGCCACTTACAGAAATTGTATTTGTTTTATGCCTAAATTTTATTGGTATTAATTGTGCGCTATCATCAATATTCCACACAGCTGCGCAACGCTGTATGCTCTCATGATCTTTATGTGAACTAAAGACCAATCTATCATCAACGTAAAACTGCAAACTCGTTGCCTGGCATTGCAAACTGCATGCATGAACTAATTGTTGAATGTGACGCGTTTCTGTTTCTCTTTTTTTTAAAAACTTTTGTCGTGCTGGCACAGTACAAAATAAATCATGTACTTCGATTGTGGTGCCAATTGGCGTAGCAACTACTGATTCTTTTATAATCTCACCACGCTCAACAATAATCTGAAAACCTTCTTGCACATCACGGTGCCGTGTGGTGATAACTACTCGTGCAACAGCAGTAATGCTTGCGAGCGCCTCACCTCTAAAACCAAACGTTTGTAGTTGTGCAAGATCATCAAATGTGACTAACTTACTTGTTGCATGTTTTTCAATACACAATCGTGCATCTTGTGCAGTCATACCACAACCATCATCAACAATTTTTATTAATTTTTTACCGCCGTCAAAAATTGACAACGTGATTGTTTGTGCGCCAGCATCTACAGAGTTTTCTATTAATTCTTTTACAATACTTGCTGGACGTTCTACAACTTCGCCTGCAGCTATTTTTTGTGCTTCATACGCTGAAAGTTTTTTTATTATAGCCATCTAATTGTACCACTAAAGATCTATCAATTATCGTTAGTGTACGTGATTTTTTATAAAATTCCTAAAGTAATGTGCCATGAATGTGGCAACTACAACTCGCACTTTTTTGAGAAAAAGATACTAACTTAACCGTATCAAATATATTTTCTTTTTTAAGTTTGCGTACAATATCTTTTGCATCAACGTACAAAGGCAATGAGCAATGCACGTCACACGTTTTTTTCACCAATGAGAATGATTCTATCGCAATAGCATTGCTTGTCAATACTTGCAACAATTGTTGCTGTTTTTTAAGATGCGCACGTAACTTATCGTGCTTTACCATTTGTTGATGAATATGTTTTTCATGCGCTTCAAGTTGTTCTTTTTTTTGGTATAACGCTTGATACTTATCATGATCAACATGCATAACGTATACTGCGCGAAGCATTCGCCAACGATACCACTGTAACAAATGGGTATAAACCATCATTAAAACAAATAAAAAACTTACCAAATAGGTAAAATAACGAACGTATTTTTTTTTATACGAAAGCGCGTATAAAGAACTTGAAATTACATTATATTTTTTCATACATTCTCACGATATAACAAAAAAGAACCACAAGCAGCTAGAATAGATGGCCATTCATTTAATACATGGATATGAGAAACATCAACTAATCGGTGCGCGATGTCAGGAGAGAAAAATGATAATAAATTGTTATTACTTTGTTGCATGTCGCATGCTAACTGTGCGCGACGATACGCAGAACCATGCAATGATTTATAACATTGTAATAATGGAAAAAAATAAGACATTATCACTGAACAATCAATAAAACAACGTGCAAACAATAATTGTAGTTGCAACAATAATACGTGTGAAATATGACTTCTATAAAAAACAAATAAATCATCTTCTGTATACAAATACTCAACCGATGATGCATAATGCGAGCGATATAATGTGTGATCTATAGATGAAAGATCTAATGTGCTATGCATCATAAAACGATCATCTATCAACGATGGGCCTAACACACACGAAATGTGTTTACCAGTAGCGTATGAAGCGGGTAAAAAACGTTGAACAATCATAGACAAATTATCACTATTTACCATTGTACCAGATGCAAACTCATGTTCATCAAAAACATGTTGCTTATAAGATTTTACTACAAGTCGATCGTTAATCTCTACTAGCTCAATGTAGGCCAAAGAAGAAGTATTTAACACAAAGGTGATGGTATTAATCTTTTTTTTCTTGAATAACTTCATTATCTACACATGCCCACACAACGCGATCTTTTTGCTGAATATCTTGCCACACGTTTACTTTAGCATATCCCGCATCAGACAGGTAGCTCATAACAGCGTTACCCTGTGTGTGACCAATTTCAATAAATAATCGTGGTGTATCTTTATCTACACAAGAATCTTTTTTTAATAACTGATTGTTTGCATCAATAATCTTTTTTATAATTGCCAAACCTTGATCGTCTGCAACAAAAGCTTGTCGTGATTCCCATTTTGTGATCACATCATCAAGTTGTGTAAACTCATCAACACTTACGTATGGTGGATTAGTTACGATAACGTCAAAGCGAATATCTTTTTCTAATGCATCAAAAAGATCTGATTGCAAAATTGTCACATTGGTAATATTATTTTTTTGTGCATTTTCTTTTGATAACACGACAGCTTCTGTAGAAATATCCAATAAATAAACATGAGCGCTTGGTAACTCTTTTGCAAGAAGTAGGCCAATGCAACCAGATCCGGCACAAACATCTGCTATGACAAGTTTTTTGTCTTTGTACAGCAACAAAAAATCCCGCACAACATAAGTCCATTGCTCAGTCTCTGGTCGTGGAATTAATACTGGCGGACGAACTGCAAGGCTCAGAGAACCAAATGAAACACTGCCTAACGCGTACTGCAATGGCATCTTTTTTACACAAACATTATCAAGAATACTTTCTAACTGTTCTTTTTGATCAGCGTTTAACATGATTACGTCTGCAATAAGTTCTGCTTTTGACTTTTGTGTCACATGCTCAAGTATCCACCACGCACATTGCTCAACATGACGAGGATCGTCAATAACCACCGATAGTCGATCTACAATCGATTGGTGTACTGTATTTATAACCAAAAGTTATCCCAATAATTCATTAACATACTCATCAATTATAAACTTTTTTATTGCTTCAATATTTTCACCATACGTTAAATAAGCTACTGGTAAATCAAGTTGATCTGCAAGAGCAAAAATAACACCACCTTTGCCGGTGCCATCCATCTTGGTCAATAAAACGCCAGTCACTTGTGCACTTTCTTTAAATAATCGTGCTTGCTCAAAAGAATTTTGCCCGAGCATGCCATCAATAGTGACCAACGTGTTTATTGCGCAATCTGGTAATTTTTTATCGATAACACGATACACCTTATTCAGTTCAGCCATCAAGTTCTTTTTTGTTTGCAATCGCCCCGCTGTATCAATAATTAAACGATCATAATCACCGTTTATAAATTGTTCACACGCAGCGTATACCACCGATGCCGGATCTTGCCCTTGTGTGCCGAGCACAATATCAACATCTATTTGTTGTGCCCAACTT
Organism: bacterium; assembly: GCA_030626185.1. Lineage (GTDB taxonomy): Bacteria > Babelota > Babeliae > Babelales > Vermiphilaceae > DAOUPL01. The sequence continues at coordinate 11,830 of DAOUPL010000019.1, forward strand.
TGTAATTGTTCAACCGCAGCGGCACGAAATGTATCAGCTGCAACTAACAATACTTTTTTGCCTTCTTTTTTGTATGCGTACGCTAATTTACCTGCACTTGTTGTTTTTCCGGTGCCGTTTACTCCAACTAATAAAGTAATTGGTGCATCAAAAACATATTGGATTGATTGTTGCAAAATACCAACCAATAACTCACGCATATAATCACGTAACGATTGATCCCCATCTTGTTTTTGCTTTATTTTCTCAATAATCTTTCTTGTTGTTTGCACACCTGTATCAGCTTGTAACAACAAAATTTCTAATTCTTTAAGTAAAGTATCATCAATAGTTGAACGATTAAGTAACGATGATAATTTTGATGCAAAAACATCATATAATTTAGTTAATTTTTGCTTAATAAATGAAAACACAAAAAACTCCATAACAACGAAAAATACTATGGTATTTAGTATATCATCATGATAAATTTTTTGGAAAACAATAAAGGGCACTTTTTATGAGTGCCCTTTATTGTTTTCCAAACTTAAATCTTTTTAATTACTTCTATTAAATCTTTTATAAATCGTTTTGAATCAAGTTGCATAATAACTTGTTTATTATTCTCAAACGTAACTATTACTTTTGGCAACTTGCCCGCTTTTATATCATCACCACGAATCAAGCCTTCAACACGCTTAACAATAATTACACCAGTAATTTTATCTAATACTTTTTCTAGTTCTTCAAAAAGACCCTCAAAAGCCTTAATCCCATTAGCTAAACCTTTTACCAAGTCAGGCCCAAGAGCTATTGCCACTTTGCTACCACCTTTAACTAATCCATCCCTGTACGCAATTGCACCTTGAATGGCTACCTCTACACCCCAAAGTTTAACGCGTAGTGTTGGATAGCGTTTCATTTTCTTTTTCAAGCGAGCGCGTTCTTTTTTCAAGATAGCAATATCGCCATTTACTCGCTCAATTTCTTGATCAACATCACCTTCAAAACCACGCTTTGCTCTATCCATGCTATTTTTAAGTTTATCCATATCTTCACGCACTTTAGCACGGCGCTTTACCACTGCTTCACGCAATTTTTTCATCAAATTACCAAACTGATGTTCTGCACGAAGATATAATCTAAATTCTTTTGGTTTACTTAACCCAAAGGTAAGCTCAAATTCGGTTTCAAAGAGTCCCCACATTTTTTCGGTAAAGTTGGCAGTAACACCATCAACACCAATCTTTAATTTTATTGCTTTTCTAACAATGTTTGGAATCTCTACAATTCCATCAATACTAAAATTAAAAATCTTTTTCAGAGGTCTAAAATCTAAAGTAACTATTGGGCCATCATCTTTTGTATTATATTTACCATCAAGGCCAGGACCAGTTAATTTAAGAACTTTAACATCAATATTGCCCAATCTACCAAGACCAGTTAACCCAACAGTCTCTTTATCAAAGTAGAATGCCATTTCACCCTGAACACCTAATAAACTCATAAACGCCGATAAATGAAACCCTGGTTCATAACTTTTACCAGCAACTTTTACTGAAAACCCTGGAATAATATATACTTTTCCATGATGCAATTTTAAAAAATCTAATTCTTTTGGAACAACAATATTTTTCTTTGCTACTGCACCAACCATAGACGTTAATGCACGAATAGTCACATTATTGGCTATTCCAATAAGCGCAAATTTAGGTATAGCAGAAGTAGAAAGTATTAATTTTGCTGCCACTTCCACTGATGCCATATCTTTACCTATACCAATTTCTGCTTCACCACGAAAACCAAGACCAGAAATAGGAATCCCTGTTGTAGCAGTAATTGCAGCATCTGCAGCGAGCTCCAATCCTAAATTACTTAATTTTAATCCTTTAAAAAACTCAACGGTCGAATTTAGAGCTCCATCAATACTAACCGTTGTTCTCTCAATTTCTACACCACCTGAAAATTCTAATGGTTCTTTACGTGTTGATAATTCAAGGTTCATAGCTGAATCCATAGAGAACGAAAGCGTCGGCGTTACACTCACGCTAAAACCATCAACCTCGATAGATTCTATTGGTTTTGGCCACATAGGAAGCTTTTTTTGTCTATGCAATTCTTTAAAATCAACACCAAACTTAACTGGTAAAATAATTGTAAAATTTGCACCTGTTGGTAAACCTGCAGGTAAATGACCACGAAGATAAATTTTTTCCGCATCTTGTAATTGTACGCCAGGTAGTTTTTTTATAAGATTAAAAACTTTTCCAATTGGCGCTAATAAACCAACAAGATCAACATCAGCAATTATACTAAGCCATTTTGGAACTTCTTGATTGGTCTCTGGATCATCATATTTTGTAGTAGAAATAGTAATACGTGGTTTTAATAAAGTTAATTTATCTAAAAATGCTAATTTTTTATCTAATTGCGCATAGTTCCAATTATCTGGAAACGTAATAGTACAACTCGCACCCGTTGTACCAACTCCTTCTTTGCCGTACAAAATAGAAATTTTTGCTGGAGTATTAAATATTTTTGCATCACCCAAAACCTGAAAGCCATCGTACAAAGCTGTAATATTTTTATTAAGTTTGCCATTTTTAAAAACAAGTTTACGTAGCGCTTTATCTAGTGACCCAGGAAGCGGTAATTTATCAAATAAATAGGTACCAAAATCATCAATTGAAACACTGCCAGATTTTTGTATTTCTTGTT
>DAOUPL010000023.1 GCA_030626185.1 bacterium
AACCAACTTAACTATAGGCCTCGAAAGGTTATTGAATTTCAATTTCCGATTGACCTCTTTTGGAGGTACGTTGTACAATGTTGGAATAGTAGTTCAAATTATGCACTTACTATTTGAAGTCAAGGTGCTATTAAATGTTTATTCTTTAAAGTTATAGAAACTAGTTTGACAATATTGTCATCGAGAGTTGTTTGAATAGTGTTAAATTTAGCGTTTTCTGAAACTTCTATTTCACAAGGAATCTTTGAGGTGATTTTGTTTATTTTTCCAGTAATTACGGTGTCTTTTGTGATTTTATTACCAGAACCAATAACATAATTGTTACTACTTGGATACACTCTTTTACCGTTAATGAAATTTCCGTTCCCGATGATTACGTTATTATTGTAGCATTTTTCAGAGCCAATATTTATATTGCCAAGTGTAAATCTAAATCCTGTATTAATTGATATTGTTGGTACTGCGTATGCAAGTGCGAGTAATAAATATAGTTTTTTCATAACTTTTCCTTTTGGTTAATAGTTATTTATTCCATTCTTCTCCATTTTATCAATACATTGCTATTTGTCAATCGGTTGCGAAATAGCCTATGTTTTCGTTAAAGCTACCATTTAATGGTATAATAAGATTAATTATTTGTGATTATAAGCTCTTTTGGCTTAGTAAAATAAAGCGATACATTATTTATGAATAAAACATTTGTTATAATTGGCTCATCTGCAGGTGGTATTGCTGCAGCACGTGCATTAGCGCGATTAGCGCCAAAATCGTCAATTGTGATGATTTCTCGCGAAAAAGAGCTGCCGTACAATAAATGTTTTATTGCTGATTATATCGCCAAAGATGAGCAAGAGCAGCTATTTATGACTAATAATCGTGCATTGCCCGAAAATGTTCAATTATTGCTTGGCCTCAGCGTTGTTGCGATTAATGACCAGCAACAGCACGTGTCACTCGATAATGGGCAAATAATCAATTATGACGCATTATTAGTCGCTACTGGTGCACGACCACAAAAAATGCCATTATTACACAGTGACAATCAACGCCATGAAAATTTGTTTTATTATCATAATTTATGGCATGCGAACTTGTTAAAAGCCTTTATTGCGCAAAACAAACCTAAACGAGCGATTGTAATCGGTGGGAGCATTAGTGCGGTAGAAGCAGCTGATGCATTGCACCAACAAGGTGTTGCTGTGACAATTGTTAATCGTGGTAAACAATTGTTATCACGTTATTGTTCATCGCAAGCGATTACGTTGTTGTATGAGCGTATGGAGCAATTAGGAGTGCAGGTGATACATAATGCACAAATAAGTGATTTTACTCATAAAGATAACCATATTACTCGTGTAACGCTTGATAACGGTCAACAAATAGAAACTGATTTGGTTATGTGCGCGATAGGCGTGAACGCCAATAGTGAATTATTACAATCAACGAATGTTGAACTTTCTGACGATCTTGTAAATGTTAATAACCATTTACAAACAACGGTGCCAACAATTTTTGCAGCTGGTGACGTGATATTGGTGCATGATCGCGTAAGTGGTTATAAAAAGCGTAGTTGCACGTGGCCAGACGCAATGCATCAAGGGCTAATTGCTGCGCATAACATGGCAGGAAAAGAAAAAGTGTATGAGGGTGCGGTGTTTCTGGTAGACTCACATTTTTTTGGATTTGACTTTGTTGCGTGTGGTATTCGGGATAAAAAGATTGGGATTATTACGAAAAAGGGTGATAATTGGTTACATGAGTTTCAATGTAATAATGATAATCAATTATTGTTTTTTGTTATGCTGGGCAATATAGAAAACTTACCACAAATAAAGCGTTCGTATTTAACACGAGCGCAGTTTGATGTCGCATAATTTTCCGTTATGATCTTTTTATTGATGCGCTCAAAATGCATTATTTCAAAATTGTTGACTATCTGAATATTTATATGCAAAGCTATAACATAAATAGACAACTGAGGGGGGCAGGGGAAATGGAAAAAAGGTATAGTATTTGTTTAGCAATTACTATTTTTGTCACGGTTGTGCAAGTTTGTGCGCAACCATGGACACAAAGTTATTATTTATCGCTGAAAAAGAAAAAACGATCAGCGGTAACTGTCGTCAATTCTGATGAATTTATTATTACACAAAGTACTATTTTGCCGTCTACACAAGTTATTGCTTCGTGGAATGCATTACGACCCAAACAAGGTTATTTTATATTTTGGATTCAAGCACATACGGAAAAAAACAATAAATGGGGCAAATGGCATAAGATGTTTCGTTGGGGTAATGATCATTCAACACAGCAATCATTTTTGAGTTCTTCTGATGGTATGACATCGTATGAGCATGTACGTCTTGAAGCAAAACAAAATTTAATTGATGGTATTAAGATAAAAGTATGTGCACACGAGGGTGCTGATATGCGTAATGTGTATGGCGTGACGTGTTCGTGCAGTAATTACAAATTATTTAAACATGAATCATCAAAGGATTATAATAATTTATCATCAACAACGCTTTATCGTGTGCCACATAAGTCGCAATTTTTGTTGCAACACAAAGATGCGCGAGTGATGTGCTCACCAACATCGTTATCAACATTTTTACAACACATTACTAATAAATCCTGTAATTCGTTAGCATCAGCACAACAAGTGTATGACAATGGATTAAAAATATATGGAAGTTGGCCTTTTAATACGGCGTACGCAAATGATTATGATAGGCGTAATCGCTACAGTGTACAGCGATTACAAAGTTTTGATGATCTGTATCAGCGATTACGACAAAAAAAACCAACAGTAGTTAGCGTTAGGGGTTCATTAGATGGTGCACCTCAAAAATACAAAAATGGACATCTTATTCTTGTTGTTGGGTATGATGCAGCAACAAAATCAGTTATTTGTCATGATCCAGCAATCAAAAAAGAACATGTTGCGATAAAGTATCCGTTACATTCGTTTTTACGTGCATGGGAATCTTCTCGTCGTCTTGCGTACATTTACTAAATTATTGACAATTAGAAAAACTTTAATATAGAATGGCTTTAGTGAGGATATGTTTTTACAAGTGGGGGAGTGTCTATGAGTAAAACAAAAGAACGGTTATTGATTACGTTTATTGTGGGCATCGTATTATTTTATTCGTTTGCCAGTGTGTGTGCTGTTGGGACTAATCATATTTCTAGTGTATTTTATCACAAGACATCGCACGATATGTGTGTTGAGATTGGTAGCATTGTGTTGCAATGCAAAAAAGATCCAGAAATTACGATGGTGCATAAAAAAGATATAAACAATGGGCAACAAGAAGCGTTGTTTATAGTAAAAAATTGTGTTGTAAGTTCTCGTGATTGTGTTGCAAAAATAAAGTCTATAGAGAGCGATGCTGATGATCGCTATCACACAAAAATTCATGCAGCACCAGATAAACAAGGTTTATATGTGCGTATTACGTACGATAAACAAAAATATATGGTTTCATGCGATACGTACTATTCTATAGGGTTGCAACCATCAATGGTTTTTAGGGTGTACAATAAAAAATTATTAAAAAAGTTGCAAGAGCATGATGATCCGTTATTGCGTTTAGCAAGTAACGATCCACCAAGAATAATAATTGATTGTGGACATGGAGGGGCTGACGCTGGAGCGATCGGCCCCTCTGGTGTTGCAGAGAAAACATTAGCATTATCACTTGGATTATTGTTGGCCAAGCAGTTGCAAGAACGTGGTTATCAAATACTGCTTACGCGAGAGGATGATCGTTTTTTGTCACTTGATCAACGTACGACGTTGGCAAACAATGATGATGCGGATTTATTTGTTTCGCTTCATGCAAATAGCGCGCACAATAAACAAGCACGTGGGATAGAAACATTTTGTGCAATTGCAAACTTATTCAAAATAGTTAATGCAAAGTTATCAAATGATCAGCGTATGATGCGTAAAAATTTTGTAAAAAAACGTTATGCGCAAAATAGTGCACTTGCAAAATTAGTACAACAATCGTTGATTGCTTCAGCAGTGATTATGCAACGTGATGTAAAAGATCGTGGAGTAAAACATGCAGCACCACAAGTGCTTGTTGGCGCGATGATGCCGGCGGTTTTGGTTGAAGTTGGTTTTTTATCAAATGAGTATGAAGAATCATTTTTATTAAATAAAAAATATCAAGAAATTATTGTAAAAAGTTTATCTTACGCACTGGATCGTTATATTAAAACTTTCTTGAAATAAGCTATTATTTTTTCTCTTCTCTTTGCGTATACTAAACACACTGCGTGTTAAAAAGTCATGTTTATTTATTTAAAAAAAAGCAAAGATGTTACAAGATTTATGGAAACAGTTTTTGCATATTGCGCAGGATGAGGTTGGCAGTCGCATTGTAGAAACGTGGTTCAAAGCATTAACCATTACTCGTTGGAATCAACACGAACAAGTGTTGTATCTTTCTGTGCCAAACACATTTGTAAAAGATTGGATTAGTAATAATTATGTATCGTTATTAGAATTCCATTTAGGTAGGTTGTTACACGTGCAAGCATTGACCATTGTGCTGCACGATGCAAATAACAAAGAAGAAATTTATAAAAAAGAAATATCTCCGACTATTGCGGTACTTGATGCATCATTGTTAGGTAAAAAAACAAAAAAAAGTACTGCACTTGCAAAACAACGTTCAAAAGGTGCTTATTTAGTCCCTAAGCAACCGAGTCGCAACATAAACGAAAAGTATACGTTTGATAATTTTGTTGTTGCATCGAATAATTCTCTTGCGCATGCTGCAGCACAAGCAGTGGCAGAGCATACGGGAAAGTTGTATAATCCATTGTTTTTGTATGGCGGTTCAGGATTAGGCAAAACACACTTATTGCATGCTATTGGCAATCGTTTGATGCAAGAAAAATCTAATAGGGTTGTGCTTTATCAAACAGCAGATAGGTTTGTGCAGGAATTTATTTCAGCAATTCGTTTTGATAAAATGCATAACTTTCAAAAACGTTATCAGAACATTGATGTTTTGTTGATTGATGACATCCAATTTATGGCAAAAAAAGAGCAAACTCAAGAAGCATTTTTTCATATTTTTAACGCGTTGCATGATGCGCATAAACAAATTGTGTTGACGAGTGACACCTATCCGCATCACATGAATGGTATAACAGAACGATTGCGTTCACGCTTGGGTTGGGGCCTTGTAGCCGATGTTGCACCACCAAGTATTGAGACAAAAATTGCAATTTTACGCAAAAAGATTGAGCAAGGTGGTAACACAACGTTATCCAATGATGTGATGGATTGTATTGCATCATCAACATCATCAAATATTCGTGAATTAGAAGGTTCGTTAGTTCGCATTTTGGCTATAGCATCATTAAAAGAACAAGAAATTACTATTGAACTTGTTAAAGAAATGTTATTTAACGATGAGCATTCAACAGTAACAAACAGTGAAATTATTGATTTTACTGTAATTATCAAACATGTAAATAAGATGTGTCAGTCAACGTTGAGTGAATTACGTTCAAAAAAACGTGATAAAGAGTTGGTGCTTGCGCGGCATATTGCCATGTATTTTATGAAGCATTTAACCGATAAATCATTACGAGATATTGGATCTTTTTTGGGTGGTAGAGATCACACCAGTGTGCGTTATGCGATTGATAAAGTTGCATTAAAAGCAAAAAACAGCCCGTTATTCCGTCAAAAAGTAGAGCACATAAAGCGTGCTATTTTAACCTGCTAAATCTGTTGTCTTTCTAATTCGCACTGATAAGGCATTTTTAGTTTATTTGGTTGTGAGTGAAGAGCTTTGCGCTGTTTTTTTGTGCGTAAAAATGTATTGGAAAAACATTTTTTGGCAAGATATGCATACCAGTTTACATGATTTCTAAAGGTAACATCTTTTTTTATACCAACAATTGATGGAAAATGTTCGGTGTCTATTATCCACATTTCGTGTGCAACACCTTCATCGGCGTGTGCCATAACAAAATTATCATGATGCGGGTCGATATAAAATTTAATGTCATGACAAAAATCCATAACTATGCGATTACGCTTAATATTAGAAAGATTATGATATTCTTGCATATCAATTGCATCAGCAATAACACCAAATATTGCGGGAATAGAAGTTTTTGCATCGCCACCACGAATGTTTTTCCCTGTTACGGTTATCCATCGATTATTTTTTGGCTGCCAATACCATTTGCGTGGTAGATGTACAACATTGCGCCATTTGGGCATGGCATTTATTTGTTGTTTGACATAATGAAGATTAGGAATGCGCGTAAGGCCCGTAATGTGTCTACTCGTGCCACCAGCCATAAAGAAAAACGTGATTGGTTCAAATCCTTTGCAATAAGGATTAACAAACGTTTTTGGGCGTTCCATGAGTAATTTGAGTACAAACGGATGATCTTTAAAACGTAAAACCATAAGGCCACATTTTTTCTTACGACTAAAATTACTTCGTTGCAAAACGGTAAAATACTTAAATTCTTTTTTCTTTTGTTTGATTTCTTTTAACAAGACAGTAATGTTTTTATCAATTTCTTCTTTTGATAATCGTTTTGTTTTGTCGTGACGATAGGTTAAACCTTCTTTTGGAATTAAGTTGTCATCAAAGATTTTTTGATTAAAGGTTTCGAATAATGGATATCTTTGATAATGTGAATTTTTTCGTTTATATGTTTTTTTATTATTGTCAGTCCAATGGACATAAATTGTAGGAGTTTTTTCATCAAGTGGACGCAATGTACTACGAGAGTTACGGCTTTTTGTAGCACAGCCGTTGAGTAAAATAACGAGAAAAGTTGATAAAATAATCTTAATATATTGCTTCATGTAATACCTCTGTGTTCAAGAATATCATAGCGTAAAGGTATTTTTTTTAAAAGTATATATTTTTTTTCCTGACCTCTTGCTGTAATTGTTTCTCTCTATTAGAGTGAAAATAAAGAAGGAAGCCAAAAGAGTAGTTATAACTAAATTCTCAATAAAAAAGGGAGAATGAATGAAGCAACCAAAAGGGTCATGCCGTTGGCATGACAATCCACGAGTGTTAAAAACGCTGTGCCGCCTTCCGCGCAAAATGAGGAAAATGCGCAAATATTCAAATTTAGCTGAGTTTGTTATGCATGATCTGTGTGGTGATCAATGTTTTGATATTAACAAAGCAGCGTACATTGTTGATAATCCAGATTTTAATTGCATCCAGGGCGTTGCAGGATGCACACGTAACGAATTTTTTACGCGTGGTAATATCTGGCAAGCACCAGATGCGTTTAGTGACCATATGAAGTGTTCTGAGTTTAATAAAGCCGTTCGTGCAATAAAGCGGCCAAGTTGTTGCCGTGAAACTTTTCGTAACGAAGACATGATTAAAGACATCGCTCATGAACTAGGCATGAAAAATTTTACCTGTTGCAATGTAGAAATGCCTCATGGCAATCATGGTTTTTTTATTTATGAACATGTGATTGATAACGATGATGATCACGAAGCGTTACTTGATGGGATAAATATTTTAAGTTTTTGTCCTATCAATGGTTATTAAGTAGCACAGTTAAGGCGGGTAGCGGTTGATTGCAAATGTAGGCAAGTGCTGCACCGCCACCGGTTGATGCATTATCAAATTTGTTTGTTAAGTTTGCGTGGTTAAGGAGCGTAAGCGTGTCGCCACCAATTGCAACACGTTGCGCAGAACTTTGTGCAATTGTGCTCAACAAATCAATCATTGGTTGTATTGTCTCTTTTTTTTCTATAAATCCTGATGGCCCGTTAAACAAGATCGTTTGTGCGTTGTTAATTAATGATTGATAATGTGACAATGTTTGTGGGCCTATCGTTATGCCATAGGCATTTTGTGGAATGTTGTTTACATTAACAATTGAGTATGGTGGCATGTATGCTTTGTCTTGTGTGATCATAATATCTTTTGGCAGCACAATTTGAGTGCCATTTTTTTTTATGTGAAAGATAATTTTTTTACAATTATCTACGTAACATTCATCGATTAATGAATTACCAACAGCAACGCCTTGTGCGTGTAAAAAAGTAAAAACAATTGCTGGCATAAGCGCAATGGTGTCAACTTTTTCCATAAGTGCCATTATGTACGGAATCTTTGTTGCAATTTTTTTACCACCAAGAAATAGTAAAAATGGTTTTTTGGGGTTATTGAACGTATTAAATAATATATTCATTTCACGTTCAATTAAAAAACCGATACTTTTGTGTTGATGATAAAATTGTTCTGCAAGCAGCGTCAGTGAGGTGTCGTACCGATGGATGGTGCCAAATGCATCGTTGCAATAAAAATCACCAAGTTGTGCAAGTTGTTGTGCAAACGCAGAAGATGTTTGTTGTTCTTCTGGCCAGAAGCGAATATTTTCTAGTAAAATCAATTTTTTTTGTTGCTTTTGTAATTGCAGTGCATCTTCTATGGTTGCTACATAAACTACGTCATAACCGTGTTGTTTAAACAATGGCACAAGATGTTGTGTTGACACTGATGGATCTTTTTTTTTTGGACGCCCGATATGCGTGATAATAGTAATACTTTGTGCATGAGTAGATAAATAATCAAGTGTTGGCTTAAGGGCAATCAGTTTACTAGTATCAATAATTTTACGACCAACGTTGATGTTGAGATCAGCACGTAAAATAATGTGTTTATTGGTTAAGTTCCATGATTGTATTGATGTTGATAATGGTGACAACATATTTTTTATCCTTCAAATCGTAACACTTGTGTAATTGATTGACGCTTTATGCTGCGTAACGGAATAAGTATTGCAATAAAGCTCATGCAAAATGCAAGCAACAAAACACAAAGAGGGATCCACCAGGTCATTTCTACCGGAACGTGTGAAACGTAATAGGCATCAGGCAACGTGATAACGGGATATTTTTTTAACAATGCACCAGCGAGTATCGCAAAACTAATTCCCGCGAGTGTTGCAACGGTTGTGATCGTTAAACCGATAGCAAAAAAGATGCGACGAATTTTTTTTAAAGGCATACCAAGTGATCGCAACAAAGCAATGTCGGTGCGTTTGTTGATAATTTTCATAAACAGCAATGCAACAATATTCATGCTGGCAACCAGCGTAATCAGTGCAAGCACTAAAAATGCGACAAACTTCTCGAGTTTTAATGCTGCAACAAGAGCGGGGTATAAATCTTTCCATGAATACACATCAAGACCAAGTTGCTCTTGCATTGCATCAATTGTTTGTTGTTCGTATGCGCTATCAACAAGGCGTACGTTAATTTGCTCTACGCCAGCATCAGGAAAAATTTCAAACAAAAAGTTAAGATCACAGATTACAACGTTGCTGTCAAAATCATCAATACCAGTTTTGAAAATACTGCCAATTTTTACGTTAGTCTGATTAAGAGAAAGTTTGTTTTTACTTGATTGATTATCGTGTGCAAAAAAAAGATCTATTTTATCACCAATTTTTAATTCAAGATTTTCTGCAAGTTGTTTGCCGATTGCAACCGTGTTGCCATGAATAACGGTAAACAGCTTTTCTGTTTGTGGTCTAATAATTTTGGTGCCAAAATTTGTTACGTCATCTTCGGTAAATGGATCGATCCCTTTAATCATCACTACGTGTGGCATAGTCTCATCAACGTATTCAATAGGAATAATACCGTGGCGCGTTGTTGTTGGTGTTGTTGCGCGCACTTGTGGAAATGTATGATGAATGTATGATTGCAGTTCATCAACGTTGAGCGTGTTGCCAAATGATTTGATGATAATTTGTGGTTGTATGCCTTGAATAGTTTTTTGTGTTGCAATATCAAAGCCATGCATAATTGCTGTAGTTAAAGTTAACGCACAAGTGCCGATAAAAATGCCACAAAAACTTATGATTATCATGCGTGAAATACTATTCTCATACGATGAACGAGTGAGATAACGCCACGCAAGAAACAGGGAAAGATGGTTCATTTTGCAGTTCTTTTAAAATTTTTATAGATTTACCACGTTTTTTCTAGGATACTAGTGATAATCTAATATGAGAAATGTCGGAGTTTTAACAATGAAATATACTATTGTTCAGCATGGATTAGTAATTTTTTCTCTTGTTTTGTTATCAGGTTGTGGCACAATTGGTGATTTTGCAAAACAATCGTTTGGTCATGGCGAAGATCGTTTAGGGCCAAAAATATTTATTGAAGATTTTATGCAATCAAAATCAGTGTATGATCAATTTACCACCTGTGCAAAATTTGATGTGTTGTGGTTGGCCGATGAAATTCGTCAAGAATATGTGCGTTTGTATGCAACACGTCGTGGGTTATCACAAACACAACAAGATCGCATGATTAAGCGTGAATTAGAAGCAAATGAACAATTTATGACCTTTTATGTGCTGAGTTTACATCGTGTGACGTTAGGTAAACCAGAAAGTGATTGGTCAATTTTCTTGCAAGTTGATGATGCGGTAATTTTACCGATAGAAGTAAAAGAAGATGAACTTATTCCTGAGTATCAAGCAATACTTGGTCATCGCTATAATCGTTTTAAACAATTGTATCGTGTAAGTTTTGATATTTCTGACATTGGTTACACCGCAGAAGAATTAGAATCGTTCTCGTTAACGTTCCGTTCAATTTATAAAGATGTGGCATTTGATTGGGATATTTATCCGCTTGCACAAGATGCTGATCTAGAAAAACATCATGAAGAAATAACGAAAAAGGAAACTGGTGGCAATGATTTCCTTTCTGGAAAAGAAAAGACTAATCAGAAACGTCGTCATCGTAAACGTGGCAATAAAAAGAGTAAAAGTGTCGAGCAGCCACAAGAGCAGGCACAAATAGAAGAGTTAGTAATTGAGGTTGATCATGAAACTGGCAATAGGGGCTGATCATCGTGGGTATGAGCATAAAGAGTGTATAAAAAAAGAACTGTCAGCTATTACGTGGTCTGACGTTGGTGCGTATGACGATCAACGATCAGATTATCCGGTGTTTGCACAGCGAGCATGTTTATCATTGCTACGTGGCGATGTTGATTACGCGGTGCTTATTTGTGGCACCGGTGTTGGCATGAGCATTGTGGCAAATCGTTATAAAAAAGTTTACGCTGCACTTGTGTGGAGCGATGAAATTGCTAAACAAAGCAAAGCGCATGATGCAGCAAATGTTTTAGTTATTCCTTCAGATTATGTCACGTGCGAACAAGCAGTAAGTATGGTGCGTGTTTGGGCAAAAACAGAGTTTGAAGCAGGGCGATATTTAGAACGTCGTGCAATGATTGACGGCATAGATGTTTGTGAAAAATAAAAGCAAGAACTCGCGTTGGTTAAAATGCAAGCTCTTCGGTTGTTATTGTTTTATTTAAAATTTGTTTAACGTCAGATGCAGTAAGTATTTTGTAGCTGCACAACGCAGAACTGAGTTGAATTAATTTATCTGTGTGTTGTTCTAACAATTTTTTTACCTCAGCAAACAATTGCTCTTTAAGCGCAAGTGCTTGATTGATTTTTTCTGTACGCATTTGTTCTGGTAGATTTTTCTCATCTTCAAGGCCATCAAATGTTTGTTTACAACAAAGTTTGAAAATCTTTTTGTTATCAAGTTTGTTCCAACCAGTTCGTACCGGTTGGCCAGTTACAATTGCTTGTGCTGCAGTACCAGCGAGCAATACTTTAATCTGGTTTATTTCTTGCTTAACAGATAAGCAACCGTTAGTATCACCTTGTGGCATGGTAAATAGTTTGCCATCACGAACAACTTCATTTGCAGGGCGTGCGCCAACAGAATTAGTTTGTGTTTCTTTTTGTGCTGTTTTGCACGAATAGGTTGTTACAAAATTAATTTGCTTATGAGTTTCTAGCAAATGAGACGCAATTGTTTGACCAGCAAAATATACAGCGCGTAAACTTTCTTCGTTAGAAGATAACTTTTTGTTATCATGCATTTGCACACCTTTAACAACTTTGTAATACGCGTATTCGAGTAATTTGTTATCAAATGGCATGTTTTTTGTGCGTGCTAAACGTTTTGCATAATCAATCCACATAACCATTTTTTCAAACGCAGTGTTGTGCATACGTAGTGCCCAATAATCAAGGTCAATATTGTCAGTATTGATTAAGTTATCTTTCAAAATCTTTTCGATAAATAATTTTCGCTCTTCACATGATGGATAATCAAAATGAATTGTGTTACCAAATCGTCCTGGTTGTTTGAGCGCTTCATCAATTTTATCAATACGATTAGTTGCGGTAAATAAAATTACCGGTTCTTTTGGATCTTGTGTACTTTGATCAAGACCTTCTAAAAACTCAGAAAGAAGCTTATTGTTTTTGTGTCGCTGTAAATTGAGCAAGTCAACTTCATCAATAAAGACAATACATGCCCCATCACAAATTCTACGAAAATCTTCTATTAATGATCTTGGATAGAGCCAACGTCCAGAAACTGAATCAACTAAAAATTCTGTTACAGGTAAAATAGCTAATGGGTAAGGTGCAAGGCCTTTTTCTTCGCGACGAGCGTTAAGCTCACCAATAAAGGCATGCATTAAGTGCGTTTTTCCGGCACGAGTTTTACCAAAAAGAATATATGAAAGGTTACTTGGTACGGCACCAATAGAGGCAGCATGTTCAGGATCCATAAGATATTCGATAAGTTCTTCTAAAATTACTTTTTGTTCTTGCATTCCAAATACATCTTTAAAGGTAATTGTCGGATAAAATTTAAATCGATTTTTACGCTCTTGTTTTTGTTGTGGGTTACCAAAAAACTTATCTACGAGATTGTTTTTTTGTTTTTTAGTAAACGTTTCTACTATTGATTTAAAAGCGAGAAGTGATGCAATACCAGCACCAATTTGTGTAGGTACAGAGCAAATATTTAAAAAAGTATTTAGGGATTTATTACCCTGTGGAATATATTTTTTAATCGT
>DAOUPL010000008.1 GCA_030626185.1 bacterium
ATCAAGCATACCTAGGAGTATTTTATATTTTTACCAAACTTCTGTAACGCTAAAAGCATTTTCAAGTCTCACTGGTCAAACCAGTGGTTTACTTTTTCATCTTTTAATTATAGAGCAAACAGCGTCGCTCACATACACTAGTTCTATTTACCAACATCGCGATACCCTCGTTGATTCTGTAGTTGCGTTATGTGAATACAATCATGCAAAACAAACAGAAAACGCATCTTTAATTGCAGATTTTTGCTGGGCATTACTTGATTATGGCTCAGCAATTGCCGAAGGCGCTTTACTTGGTGTTGCCACTGTTGTTACCACTGCGGTTGAACACCCGTTTCAAACAATAGCATGCGCAATTGCAGGAGAGTATGTTCTTGCATATCAATTAAGCAAACTTTTGTATCATGTCGCAGACATAGGACTAACAGCACTTTCTGATAAAGAACAAGCTCGCGAAAAATGGGATACCTTTTTAAACTCTGTTACAAGCATTATTGACGCAATACAAAACAAACAAGTGTCACTTCGTGATGTGCTCAAAACAGGTACTGCCATCGCTGTTGGTTGGAAGGCACACAGTAAATTGCTCAGTGGATTAAATAAATTTTATCAACAAGCACAAACGCATGCGATAAATTTTGCAAATTACAATCCTTCTGCATCACCTGAAAAATACATATCAACTCCTGAAGGAAGTTTGTTACGAGTGGGCAAGGAAAGCGCAAATATTACTCAAAATAATACATGTCCACCACGATGTGTAAACCAGTATACAAATTTAAAAAACGAGCTTAAAATAGAAGCGTTTACAAGTGTTCTTAAAGTAACAAAACATGGAGCAAAAAGACTTATCGAAAGGGGCTTTGAACCAGAAGAAGCTTTAAGTGTAATTGAAAAAGCTGACTTTATAACACGACAAAGTAATGGTGCTAAGGTATTTTTAAAATCATTTAAAAAAGGAAAAAACCACTGCATAGTTATAAACGAACAAACCACCGAAGTAGTTACCGCAATGAAACATGTAAGTAAAAAAGATTTGATAAATCTTTCAAAAGGTTATAAATGGGAAGCATTATGGAAAAATATTCGGGAGTAGCATGCTGTTTTTGCAAAAATAATGTACAAGCAACTGGTGTTGATCCTTGCGACATAAGTATTGCAACAAAATGGGATCGTCCTGATCAAAAACGACGTGATCAACTTTTTTGGTGCCATGCACAATGCTTTAAAGATCGCATGCACAAAAATCTAAAAATACATTTTTGGCTCGATATTTTATCCTCTGATCTAGATGATGATGACGAATAACGTTATCAGCAATCTGCGCTGAAAAAACAACTACGAATACTTGAAAAAAACAAAAAATGGGATCATGCAATCTTATTTATGGATTAAAATTAAAAATTTCGGGAATTTCATATGGAAGAATTATCAGGAGTAGTATGTTGTTTTTGTAACAATAGCGTACAAACAACAGAGATTGATCCTTGTGATATTGATATAGCAACAAACTGGGAACGTCCTGATAGAAAACGACGTGATCAATTTTTTTGGTGCCACTCACAATGCTTCAAAAATAATATACACAAAGACTTACAAATACATTTTACGCTTGATGTTTTGTCTAAAAATGATGTGATTGAGAAACAAAACACACTCACATCCATTTTTAATACTCTAGGAAAATGGATCTTCAAAAAATAGAGAATATTATGAAGAAAATTACCATCTTAGCAACTTTGCTTTTATTACTTTTTATAACTGAATCGCATGCTATGTTAAACCGTGTTGCTTTACGACGTTTAAAGAAAACTAATCATCGTATACCTAGACACAAAAATATAAAACATTATTTTATTTACAATGAAATCGATTACTGTAAATACAAAGAAAAACAAAAAACACTAAACGACATTGATTCAAAACTTAAAAAAGTAGAAAGAGATTTTAAAGAAGCTAAATTTGCAAAAAATATATCCCTTTTTGCTATGCTAGCACCATTTCCAGCAACTCTTGTTTTTTGGCATTCTGGAATATTGCTTTTATCTTTTCCAGCTACAGTATGTTTTGCCATAACACACACAAAGTACAAAGATATACAATCATCAAAAATAGAACTAGAACTATTGAAAACTATAAATGAAATGTTACCTCCCGACCAATTTGTTACAGTTTTACCTAGTAAACAAAAAAAAATTAGAGATACGCATTAATTATCCCATAACCACACGTAATCATCAAAATCGATAACAAATATTGAAAAGTGTTCCCTTGTGATTCTTCAGACGCAATACCAAAAGGATCTATTTGGCCTTCTAAATTTTGAATTTCTTTTAACAACTCAATGTTTTGTGCAGATAACTTTTTGTTTGCACCTTCAAGTGCGCGCATGGATAAAGTTAATTTTCTAACCTGCTCATTTGTTAACACTATGTCATTTTGCATTGCGCACACACCACAACAAAAAAATAGACACACAAAAACTAATGATCGCATCATAACACTCTCCCTCTTAAGAAACTCCCCAATTGCATAATACGAAATTTTTGTAATAGAATGCGAGATGTTGCAAATTTTGTATTATCCCGCAAACTAAAAGTATGAATAAAAAACAATTATCCTCTATTATTGCACTAGTTACTTTATGTTTATTTTTGCCATCATGCAGAAAAAAATCTACTAAACAAACCTCACAAGCAAATAACTCGCATACTCAAAAAACAAAAATCGATAAGAAAAAAACTATTGCCACCAAAAGGCAAAACAAAAAGAGTAAGAAAAAAATACTCAAAAAAAATCAACCGTTATTTATTATTCCCCCAACAACAATTAGCAAAAAACCAAATTTTAAAGCACAACGCACAATAACAATCAACAATAACATTGATGACAAGATGCTCAGTTATAAACACTGGACGGGCACATATAAACCAAGTAAGTTCCATATATTTATTAATGATCATGAAATTACCAATAAAGCACAAATATCAACCGTATCTAATGATGGAAAAACATTAGTTATCACGTATGAATACGAGTTTATGAATGGCTATCGTAAAGATAAACGCGAAGTGATATTTGCACTTGATGATGATACTGATACGATTGATCTTACATTTTCGTGGCACGACAAATGGCACATTTTATGCAACCATGCACAACCAATTGCTGATACACAATTATAATCTTCCTAATTACTCGGCATTATCATTCACAAAACATACACTTCCTGATAAAATAAAATAAAATTACATTGTAAAAAATTAATTTAAAATGCAATGAACTATATGTATTGTTGCAAAGGATATTCATGATTGCACAAATTATTGCCCGTCTCTTTGGCACAAATAATGCACGACAACTTAAAAAGTTACATCCAATTGTTGCACAAATTAATGCCCTTGAAGCACAAATTCAAGCAATGTCAGACGAAGAACTTGTAGGCCAAACTAATAAATTGCGTGAACAACTTGCACAAGGTAAAAGTTTAGATGATATTTTACCTGAAGCGTTTGCAACTGCGCGAGAAGCAAGTATGCGTACCATCGGTCAACGTCATTATGACGTGCAACTTATGGGTGGCATTGTACTCCATCAAGGCAAAATTGCTGAAATGAAAACTGGTGAAGGCAAAACATTAAGTGCAACGTTACCCCTTTATTTACACGCGCTTGCTGGCAAAGGTGCACATCTTGTAACCGTAAATGATTATTTAGCACAGCGTGACTCAAAGTGGATGGCACCAATTTATGAATTTCTTGGATTAACGGTTTCGTGCTTGCAGCACAATATGACCGATCGCGAACGAAAAGATGTGTATAACGCTGATATTTTGTATGCGACAAATAACGAACTTGGTTTTGATTATTTACGCGATAACATGAAATTTCGTCAAGAAGATTTTGTACAACGTAAACTTAATTACGCTATTGTTGATGAAGTTGATTCTATTTTAATTGACGAAGCACGTACCCCACTTATTATTTCTGGTATGGCTGAACAAAGCAGTAAACTTTACACCGATGTTAATCGTGTAGTAAAACATCTAAAAAAAGATACACATTTTGAAGTTGATGAAAAAGCTCGTAACGTACAACTTAGCGATGATGGCAACGATACAATTGAAAAAGCATTTAATATTGATAATTTATACAACGTTGAACATCTAAAATTGTTACATCACGTTAATCAAGCGCTTCGTGCACATGCATTATTTAAAAAAGATGTTGATTATGTCGTTAAGGACAATCAGGTACTGATTGTTGATGAATTTACTGGTCGTATTTTAGCAGGACGTCGTTATAGCGATGGCTTACATCAAGCGCTAGAAGCAAAAGAAGGTGCAAAAATTGAGCATGAAAGCCAAACATTAGCATCGATAACGTTGCAAAACTTTTTCCGTTTATACAAAACTTTAGCAGGGATGACCGGTACTGCTGAAACTGAATCAGAAGAATTTCATAATATTTATAAGCTTGATGTTATTGTTATTCCAACCAATCGTCCATTGATTCGTAAAGATCAAGCGGATCTTATCTTTTTGGGCCAAAATGCAAAATTTCAGGCAATTGTTGATGATGTGCGTGAACGCTATAAAAATGGTCAACCGGTATTAATTGGTACCGTTGCAATCGAAACTTCAGAATTACTGAGCAACGTCTTAACCGCAAGCGGTGTACCTCACGAAGTATTAAACGCAAAACAACATCAACGTGAAGCTGAAATTATTGAAAATGCAGGCAAACCAGGACACATCACAATTGCAACAAACATGGCAGGACGTGGAACTGATATTAAACTTACTGAAGAATCAAAACAGGCTGGTGGTTTGTATATTTTAGGCACCGAGCGTCACGAAAGTCGTCGTATTGATAATCAGCTACGTGGGCGAGCTGGTCGTCAAGGTGATCAAGGTGAATCACGTTTTTATATTTCATTAGAAGATGATTTAATTCGAATTTTTTCTGGTGGTTCTAATATCAAAAAAACTATGGAACGCGTTGGAATGACAGAAGATGAAACAATTGAATCTCCTTATGTTTCCAAAACAATTGAACGATCACAGACAAATGTTGAAAAACAGAACTTCGAGTATCGCAAACATCTTTTGGAATATGATGATGTGCTCAATCAACAACGGATTGTTGTGTATCAATATCGTTGTGATGCACTTGATGGACACGAAGCTATTTATGGGTTAATTCGTGACTTTATTGGTAAAACTGTTAATCGCTTGTTTGAAAAGTTTTTACCAAAAACCTACATGGCTCCTGACCGCGTTCAAGGGTTTATAGAAGCACTTGCGCAAATTAGTAACTTTGCTGTTTCAAAATTGAACAATACACTTACTAACCAGAGCAATCATGAACAATTTAAAAATGATGTCATTCAATTTTTGCTGGAACAGTATAGTTTATTGCGTGGCAGATCTGAACAACAAGAAATGCTACAACAAGCTGAAAAATGGTTAGTTTTGGAAACTATAGACCAAGCATGGAAACAACACATGCTCAACTTAGATCACCTCAAAGAAGGTATCAGTTTACGTAGTTGGGGACAAAAAAACCCACTGCTTGAATACAAGCGTGAAGCATTTTTAATGTTTAAAGACATGATGGAAGATATTGCACAGTTTGTTGTGCAAGGAATATTCCACATAAACACTGAACGCTTTGACGAACACGCTATCGAAGTTCGTCGCCAACAAGAGCTTGATCAATTGCAATTATCAGCAAAAGATGACACAGCACCACAGCCGCACGTTACACAAGAACCCAAAATAGGTAGAAATGATCCATGCCCATGTGGTTCAGGCAAAAAGTACAAAAAATGTTGTGGATAACACGTTATTGTTTTATCACAGTACCAATAAATGCACCGTCAACCTGTCTTGGTTGCACATTAAATAATTGATTATTGTACGATGTGTTTATAATCTCTGACATTTTTAGAGTAACCTCTTTGTTGCCAGTACACGATACTTGTCGCACAGTAAATACATCAAGATACGCCTTAGAATCTTTATCTTGTCTAAATATCTTAATAACTGGTCGTCGTGTTTTTTCACCAAAAAAAGCTTTTTTACCTTTTTTAATCATATAACCACGGCCAACCAAATCATCGATAGCAAACAATTTATCGCTACTATCGTTAACCAGCGTAACGCGGCAGGCAAAGATTGATGTACTTATAAGCAAAGCTGCTGATAATAAAATTATTATTTTTTTCATTGTTCATAACCTCATAATAAACTTTTTTTTACCAATTCTACTCTACGCTTTTGTAATTTATCCAAATCATCTTCTAATTCATTTTTAAGTTCTTTTATGTTTTTCGTATCCTCTTTGAGATCTTCTAACTCCTCTTTAAAAATTTCATAACCTCGTTGTGCAAAATTTTTTACTTCTTCGGATGAATCATCAGTAGCTAACCTTGCTTTTAATCCTTTAGTCTTCTTTTTTAACTCTTTCATGTCTCGTTTATTTGAAAGAATGTCACAATCTAAAGAATTAATATTACGCTCTAATTCCATTTCTTCTATTTCTACCATCTCTAACGGTGTTTTAGGTAATGGCCCTAAATGCACTGGCGCTCCTGGATAATCTGCTGGTGCTGAAACTGATTTAATTGGTATAATATTAAATTTTTTAAGATTTTTACGCAAACTATCAATATTACTTTTTAGTTGTGGTACCACTTTTTGTAGATTGTCCGTTAGTGTTGAATAACGAATACCAAAACTTTGTCTTTGATCAAATGTTGGATCTTTTTTTTGATTTTGCAATGCTTCATCTAAATTTTCAAGTTCTTTAAATGTGAACATTAAGTCTGAATAACTCACATCAGCGTATGCTGATTGCCCAACTAACATAAACAAACTTATTAATAACCAATACATAATAACCTCCTAAATTATTTAAACCAATCTGACACACTTCCAAATAACGTTTCTACTTCTTCCATTTCTTTCTCTGCTTTTTCTAAAATTTTAAACTTATCATCTACTATTTTAAGTAGATTGTCCTTTTCTTTATCAGACAAATCCAAACTATTTATAAATCCTTGAATGTTTGCAATTCTATCTTTCTCTTTAATCATCATATTAATTTTTTCTTTTGCTCGCTCGAAAGTCATTTCTATCTTCAAAGGTGCTGGTATCCCTATTGTTGATGGTGGTGGCGGTGGTAATTCAGTTGGTGCTGATGGTGTTTTTTCTACTACCATTGATTTATAAAGACCAAGTTTTTTTACTTTAATTCGTAGATTTACAAAATCTGAATGAGAAAAGTTTGCACCAAATAATTTTTCTAATGATTTAAACTCGTCATGAAATTTATTTCTTGTTGCTGAATCAGCAAGTTGCTCAGGTGTTGCATTTTGTAATTTTTTATACAATTTACTCACTCGAACCAAACCTTCTTGATAATCTCGTGTAGATATTGCTTGTACATAATAATAAAAAGAACCACTCAATAAAGCGATCATCGCTACTAAAAAAAACCTTTTATTATTCATCTCACACTCCATTTAACATTGTAATCATTTTTATCATACAAGGACAAAATTACAAATTGCAACACTTTTGAAAAAATTTAATAATTATTATCCTCTACAAGATCACGCTCTATTTTTAATAATCGATTATACTTTACAAGTCGCTCTGAATGCATGAATCCACCAGCTTTAATGAATGTTGCACTGATACCAACAGCAAAATCAGCCAAAAAGGAATCTGCTGTTTCTCCTGATCGATGTGACGCAATAGTGCTTAGATTGAGTTGTTTGCACAATAATGAACTCTCAATTGCTTGTGTAACTGTTTTTTGTTGATTTGGTTTAATAATCACGCCATCAATTACATCTTGTTCATATGCATTAATAATGTGATCTGCTGAGCTAACCGTAAGATCATCACCAAAAATATGCATATGTTTTTCTAACAAACCATGCATTTTTTGCCAACCAGCATAATCAGTCTCTGCAAGGCCATCTTCTATTGAATAAATCGGATAACGAGTAATAAGTTGTTTATATTCATCAATAAGCTCATCCGTGCTGTATTGTTGCCCAAACCAATTATATTTTTCATTATTTGCATCATAAAATGTTGTTGCTGCTACATCCAAGCCAATCATACAATAATAACCAAAACGTTGTTCTATCTGATTAATCGTTGCCAATAAAAGATCTAATGCTTCGTACAATGACGCAAAATTTGCAATTAATCCTCCCTCATCACCATAAACCAATGGTTTATTCTTTTGTTTAAACAACTCTTGTAATGCATAAAAAAATTCAACCCCAATTTCCATCGCCACGGTAAATGACGGACATCCAGACGGAATAATAAGTAATTCTTGCACGCAAAACGGCGTATCAGCGTGCAAACCACCATTAATGACGTTAAACATCGGTAATGGTAATGATACGTTATCTGTTTGTGATAAAATTGCAATCAACTCATAAAGTGGAATGTCTTGTGCTACCGCTGTTGCTTTGTATAATGCCATACTTACTACCAACGCTCCTTGTGCACCAATAAGTACAGTATCGTCTTTATCCAACGCTTGTAACCATTTATCATAATCAACACAACCAACTTCTTTGCCAATCAACTCTGCTGCAACCTGTTTATTAATAAAATCAACCGCGTTTGTAACCCCTAAACCACGTAATTTATCACCGCCATCACGTAAAATTGGCGCTTCATGTTGCCCAATTGACTTACCAGATGGCGCGCAAACAGATACAGTTGTCTTATTTTCTAACGTGATAAAGCACGAAATTGTCGGTTCTGCACGAGAATTAAACGTTTGCAACGCGTGCACATCAATAATTTTCACCATTAGTCCTTTGAAATCAATATTTATATTCTTAATTCTACCTTCTAACGATATAATCAATCATTTGCAGAAAGCAATCACTCAATTTTATTAATTTTTTAAGTATTTCAAATCAGGCGCCAAATGGCAAAAACACCGAAAGTCTAATCTTTTTCATTAAAAACTATTGCTATTATGATTTGATTTTTAGTACAGTGAAGATGATAGAATAACTATAACAACACAAAAGGAGTGTTATTATGAACAAGAAGTTTCTTATACTTACCCTAAGTGCGTTATGCGCTGGTTCGTTGCTTAACGCAGCGAGAAAAGATACCTCGACAAAAAAAAAGATTGCCTCAGTAAATATTATCAATAAAAGTGATGGTAATATTTCTGGTAAAGTTACTTTTGCCGTACAATCAGAAGGTAAAAATGGCAAAATGACCTACAGCGATAAAGCAACTCAATCATTTGATTTTACGGATGCAAAGAAAAAAAGCATGATCGTAAAAGCAGATAAGCCTGGACAACGTTTACATGCTTTTTCTGTAAAACGTGCAAATGGTAAATCTCAAACAGCTAATGTTCCTGAATATGGACAAAAAACATTAACACGTACTATCACCGTATTTGATGATAAAATCAGAATTGGTAGAAAGACATTCGAACTTGCTGACTAAAGTTTGTAACCTTTAGATAAATAGGAGTGGTTTTACCACTCCTATTTTATTTTTAATCTGAAAAAATGCCAAAACTTTAACTTGGTTGATTTAAACAGCTTTCATAACCACACACTTCGGGTGAAAAGAATGGAGAGGATGAAAAACACTTAATTGGCAAAAATACAAGTCCTATAGCAATTATTGTCATACTACTAGAAATAATTTTTTGTTTAAAAGTAAGATTTTGATAATTTATTATTTTTTTATCTTTTTTTTCATCGTTATTGTTTTTTTCAACCTTAGCATTCACAATGCCATCAACATCACTAGAAAAATCTTCTTTATTCATAGCACCAACTGATACCGAAAACAATAGAAAAACACTTAACAACATAGACAAATGATAATTCATCACAAACTCCCTCTTTTTGCGTAAAACTATAAAATCATGACTATTCTACTACAAAAAAAGATAAATAAATAAGTTGTTTAATCTTCTTTTTTTATGAACTTCATACCGTATTCTTGCATCACGTTTTCTTGCACTGGTGTTGGTGCATTCATCATCAAATCGTATCCACGTTGTGTTTTAGGAAACGCAATAACATCACGAATAGATGCTGAGCCTGTTAATAACATAATAAAACGATCAATACCAAGAGCAATACCACCATGTGGCGGAAAACCAAGTTCTTGTGCTTTAAGTAAAAAACCAAACTTTGTTTGTACTTCTTGTGTAGACAAACTTAACCAATCAAACATTTGCTGTTGTGTTTTGCGATCATGAATACGAATTGATCCACCACCAAGCTCTACACCATTTAAAATAATGTCATACGCACGCGCATTAAGTGTTTCTGGCGCTTTATCATGCCAATCTTGTTCTGGCGAAGTAAACGGATGATGCATTGCATAAAAACGTTTATCTTTTTTGTCATATTCGAATAATGGAAAATCAGTAATCCATGCAAAATTAAACTCACCTGAAGGGATACAATTAATCTCTTTTGCAACAAGCAAACGCAACTTACCAAGAAGATCCCATGCAACTTTATACTCACCAGCGATAACAAAAAATACATCGCCTACCGCTAATGTTGGAAATTGTGTTTTAAGTTGATCAACAAAGTTGTTTGGTAAAAATTTTGAAACTGGTGAATCAACAACAAAGTTTTCTTTTATGCGTATCCACAACAAACCACGTGCACCAATCTTTTGTGCACGATCAACCCACTTGTTGAGTTCGGTGTGAGAAAACGTTTGTCCTTGTACGTGTAATGCGCCAATTTTGCCATCGTTATCAAGAACTTGTCGCATAAAACGTAAATCTGTTGTTGCAAACAATGACGAAATATCATGAATGGGTAAATCAAAACGTAAATCTGGTTTATCAGAGCCATACAAACTAAATGCATGTTCATACGTCATACGCTGGAATGGTGTAGTAAGATCTTTGCCCAACACAGATTTAAACACAAATTTTATTAATCGTTCAATAATCTCTTGAATATCACTTTCGTTAACAAACGACATTTCCATATCAAGTTGCGTAAACTCTGGTTGACGATCTGCACGTAAATCTTCATCTCTAAAACAACGAGCAATCTGGAAATAACGTTCCATACCACTTGCCATTAACAACTGTTTATATAATTGTGGAGATTGTGGTAATGAATAAACATATTGCTCATGCATGCGAGAAGGTACCAAAAACTCTCGTGCCCCTTCTGGGGTATTTTTGGTTAAAATAGGTGTTTCTATTTCATAAAAATCTTCGTTATTAAAAAAATCACGCATTGCACACGTCACTTTACTGCGTAGCGCAAAATTTTGTTGCATTTCTTTACGTCGTAAATCAAGATATCGATACGTAAGGCGTAACTCCTCGTCCACTTCATGCGCAGTATCTAACTGAAACGGTAACGCTGTAGCTGTGTTTAAAATAGTTAATGATGAAATAACAAGTTCAAATTCACCCGTTGGCATTGATGGATTAATTGTTTGTTCGTCACGACGAATTACGTTACCCACAACACTAATAACATACTCTGAACGTAGCTCATGCGCTTTTTGATGACTTTCTTTGTTGGTCTCTGGATTAAATACCAGCTGCATCAAACCAGAACGATCGCGTAAATCAATAAAGATTAATCCGCCATGATCACGACGACGATGCACCCATCCAGCCAATTGTACTTCTTTATCAAGGTGTTGTTGGGTAATCTTACCACAACCAACTGTTCTCATTTTATTAGACATAAGTTATACCTTTACGGTCATATTACAAAAAAGCGTATAATACTTATAATAAGGCAAAAACACACAAAGAAAAAGTGAAAAGTCTATAATTAGACTTTTCACAAAAATATTCACTAAAATTCAATGTAATTACTTAGAAGCGCCACTCAAGACCAAGGTTAAAGGTAAAGGCAACATCATCACCAAACTTTGGAATTGTATCTTCTGCAAAGCCTGTTACATCTTCGCTATCCAAGAATTCAGCTTCTTTTAGCGTAATGCGACGTCCTTTTATATCACTATAAAATTGTCCTGGTACAAATACTGAGAATACACCGAATAGTTTCAAATTTTTCAAAATATTTACATGAGTAAACAAGTTAATCTCTGTTCCCAAATATTTATCAGCACAGCCACGATCCATACCAGTCTCTGGATCTATTCCAGGAACTTCTGATGGTTGCCAATAAGCAATTACATTTGGATGCAACGTAAATGATTTTTTCCAGTTTAATGGCGTCCAATTTAAACCACCACCGACAAACGCTAAGTTTGTAAAACCAGAAACCGTTTTTGACAATGTTGCATCACGTTGTGTTGCAAGTGGATTTGCAATTGGTCGTCCAGCTTTTCCTGCACCACTTAAGAAGAATGCACTTTTTACTCGAACGCCTGAATATATTTCTTGTAACCCAATAAATCCATCGAAATCTTCATCTTTGCATGCAAAATTTGGATTTCTGTCACCTGATGCATAACCAGCTGTTGCTACCAAGCTTAAATCTTTTTCATGCAACCAAATAGCAGTATCAGCTACAAACATGAATCCGTGGTAACGATTTTCATATGGATCTCTAAAACGATCTTCTGCATTAAATATTGTTACGCCACCATCAGGTTGTAAAAAACCAACACTATCAACCATACCAATTTCTTTACCATTTAGTTTCATTGCTGGTGAAGCATCAAAAATGATTGTTTGTGCATCACATTTTGCCACAAATGGAATCTTTTTGTCATCTTGATCAACTGCGTGACTATTAACTTCTATAATTATACCATTGCGATTTTCAATCTTATTTTCATTACGATCCCAACCACAAACTGCTTGTCTGCCAAAGTTCACCGCGCAATCAAAGCCAAATTCAAAGCGTGATGTTGCATATTCTGCAGCAAGCCCTATTGTGGTCAACTTGCTATTTGCATCAGCAACGAACTCAATTTTTTGTTCTGGGGCATAATTATACAAACCATATGGTTCAATCGTTAATACACCATACTTGTCATCGTTAAAAGCATACCAATTAAAGTGCGCTGCAGCGATGTAGTTAATTTTACCAAAACCACGTGCAGGATCTTCTCGGCGTATAAATTCACCACAATCATCATACTTTTGCGCTAATATTTTTGCTGATGTTTCTTTAAATGATGTTGCTCTATTTTTAACTAATGAAACATAAAAACCATAAGATACTTTATCTTCTACTAAATCCCCATGAAACAATGCCCCTGGTGCGTACTGATCGATACTTGCATCAGAAAAGAACCCCAGCGACTCTGGCCCAACAGCAAATGCACTACCAAGAGCTATGCCACGACCAAGAGAAAACGGGAAAATACCTAATTTAAAATAATGATCTCCTCGTGGAGAAAGATCTAATGCTTTTGGCCAACTAAACTCAAACCACATTTCACGTGCCCACATTAAATGACGTGGAAAGCTGTGTTTATGGTTACCTAAAATTGTGTCTGAAAATTTAAAATCACTAAAGGATGTTGCACTTCCAAAGTTTGTACCACCCCAGACACCTTTGTTTCTAAACGTTGTATTAAACTGCACAACTGAATCAAGAGAAACATTTACACCATAATCCAGCGTGTGGCGTGAAAAGAAAATAGTATCATGCTGACAATTACGTAATAACGAAGTGTTATTGCCATAAAAAGATTCTGGTCTGTAGCGAATTGAAAAATCTATAAGCCAATCATCCCATGTAGTTGAATAAGCATGTAAAACAGGCGTTAAAAACATAGACAAAAAAATAGCGCTAAAAAAGAAAAATGAACGTGTTGTTGATGAAATATTCACAACAAAACTCCCTGTTGAAATAGAAAAATTGTTACGTTGATTGTGAAAAAAATAGACAATCAAGATAAGAAATATAGTATCTAATATGAATAATTTGTCAAGCAAAAAGACTGAGAAAACAATGCAAACAACTATAAAAAAAAACATATTACTTGGCGCCCACATGTCTATTAGTGGAGGATTAGATCAAGCGATAGAGCGCGGTGAATCAATCGGTTGTACTGCAATACAAATATTTACCAAAAGTAATCGTCAATGGCAGACAAAAAAACTTACAAATCAAGAGATAACTATTTTTCTAGAAAAGCAACGCAATTCTTTTATAAAAAAAATAAATGCACACGCAAGTTATTTAATCAATCTTGGTTCGCCAAATAAAGATGTCGAAAGAAAATCTATTGAAGCATTAAAGATAGAGCTAATGCGTTGTGATGAACTAAACATTCCGTATCTTGTATTGCACCCAGGATCACACGTAAACACTGATGAACAAACATGCTTAAAGCAAATTACACATAACATTAAAACCATTTATAAAGAAAAAAATTATAAAACAACGTTGTTGATAGAAAACATGGCAGGGCAAGGTAGCACTGTGGGATACAGCTTTGAACATCTTGCATACATTCTAAAAAACTGTGGCACAAAAAACATTGGTATTTGCTTTGATACGTGTCACGCATTTGCAGCAGGTTATAATTTTTCCACAAAAAAAGATTACACAAATATGTGGAAAAACTTTGATAACATTGTTGGATTAAAACAGATAAAAGTTATTCATGTTAATGATTCAAAAAAAGAGCGTGGATCTCGTGTTGATCGTCATCAGAATATTGGTCAAGGTATGATTGGAAAAGAAGCATTCAAGTTATTAATGAATGACAAAAATTTTAAAGATATTCCAAAAGTGCTAGAAACACCCAAAGATAATTTGAATGATGATGAAAAAAATATGAATATTTTGCTAAAATTTATAAAATAAAAAGCGCGATCGATGCTTTATGATCACAGATGAATTTTGTAATCACGCTTTTTATAAACCCAAGAACTCCATTTAGGTGAACTAAGAAGAAACCGTAATGGTCTAATCTGTACAAAAAAATAGATTAAATAGTAATTATAATGCTAAATACAAGTTGTTTTTACCAACTACTATTTAATCTATAAATCTCAATGAACTTTCGCACGATTTAATGAACTAAGAAGGAACCGTAGCGTTATGTTCTTAAGAGTTGGTAATAGAAAATACAGCAAATTAAAAATGTTAACCCAAGAAGAATTTATCACTCTATAATCTATTACCCTCTTTTGCAGTGCCTTTAACTTCTTTCTTACTAACCACAACAAGAAAGGAGAAAGCAAAATTCAAATAACTCATGTAACAACTTAATCATTGTTGATATTCAATGTGCTCTTTTTATTTTTGTCATTCAAACTTTTTTTAAACTTTTTTGCGCAACAATATTTTGCCCCCACAGTAGCAACTATTTCATAACACTTTATACTTTTTTACCTCAAAACAACAAAAAAGCAACACGCGCCCCGAACAACAAAAAACCAACAAAAACAAACTACCCTATTATAAAAATACTTTATTAAAAAAATAGATTTTCAAATTTATTACTACAAATTTTAAAAAACACATGATTATTTTAAATTATCTTCAAAAACAACGTACTATTTTCCCAAAAAGTTCTATAACTAGATGTCTTGCTATAAAAAATCACGAGTACGAAGCACTTTGATGGCACGAATAACGATCAACGGAACGTTTGTGTCTTTTTAATCAAGGTATTTTACGAAATCCGCCATAACATTTATGCGAAGTAGGGACAGCTAGAAAATCGCGCCATAGCTCTGTGAGCGACTGTGTCCTGCGTAACTCAGGGCAAAGACGAAAAACACGACGGAAGGCGGATAGATAAGCAACAATACCTTGTGAGAAATATACGTAAAGAAATTTTGAACATTTTAGTGAATTACGCTATAACTTTAGCAAAGTAGATAAACGTGGGTTTTTATGATCAAGGTGTTTTTCGCGAAGTCCGCTATGGCTACTAAACAAAATCCCTCACCACACTAGGTTTACATAAAGATAAACCATAAAAAAGTTGTTGCTATAATTTAATAATTACAACAACAACAGAAATATAAACAAAAAATATGAAGTAATATTATTTTGACTCTTCAATCAAACATTTTATAATGTCATTTGGCTTGAAGTTATTAAGACCTTCTGCCAATATGCCACACTCAAAACCAGCATTAACTTCACTGACTGATTGTTTTTCTTTTTGTAAACTACGTATTTTTGCAGTACCAATTTGTTTGTCACCACGCTCAACGCTAATAAAACCATTGCTAACAAAATGCCCTGATTCTACCGCACAACCTGCAATAGTACCAACACCCTTGATGTTGAACACACGCAATACTTTTGCGGTTCCAACGTATTTCATGGTTACTTCTTTTTTCTCAGTACGTTTTGTTTCTTCTTGCCAAAATTCTAATAACTTATAAATAATATCAAATGTGTTAATAACAACATTGCGTTTTTTGGCCAATGTGTGAGCTCTCGAGCTTGCTTTTGCATGCAATGCAAGTATTTGTGCCCCTGTGTTGTACGCCAAATCAACGTCACCCTCAGTAACCTCACCAACGCCAGCATAAACAATACTTAAACGTATACCCACTTTTTGAGCTAACTTTTCCATTGCATCAATTAATGCTTCTTGTGATGAATGGGTATCTGCTTTTAAAATTACATAATATCCCTGCATATCAACGAGTGATTGCGACTGAAATTTATGCATTCTTGCTTTTTTGAATACGGAAGAAATAAATTTTTTGCACTCACTTTGTGTTACAACCTCAAAATAACTACCAGAGTCTGGCAATTCATTAAAGCCTGCAACTTGTATTGGGACCGAAGGTCCAACAGAAGTTAATTTTTTACCGTCAGAGTTAACCATTGTCGTTACACGACCACCAACTGAACCACAAATAAAAAAATCACCCGTGCTTACTGATCCATAACGCAAAATAAGCGTACCAACAGCGCCACGACCTTTTTCAATATGAGCTTCAATTATGTGCCCACGACCAAATCCTTGATCTGACGTTTTTAATTCAAGTAGTTGTGATTGCAAAACAACCATTTCAAGTAAATCATCAATTCCCAGACCTGTTTTTGCAGAAATTGGTGCACAAACAACATCGCCACCCCAATCTTCTACCAAAATACCGTATTGAGAAAGCTGTTGTTTAACCACATCTGCACGCGATGAATCAACTTTATCCATTTTGTTTATTGCAACAACAACTGAAACACCTGTTTCTTGAATCAACTTAATAGATTCTATCGTTTGTGGCATTACACCATCATCTGCAGCAACAATTAAAATTGCCAAATCTGCAACTTGCGCACCACGTTTTCTAATCTTAGGAAATGCTTCGTGCCCAGGAGTATCAATAACAATAAAGTCACCAGAATCAGATTTTACCTCATAAGCACCCAAATGTTGCGTTATACCACCTTTTTCTTTGGCGGCAACACTACTTTTGCGAATATAATCAAGTAGCGATGTCTTACCATGATCAACATGACCCAACACAACCACAACGGGCAAACGCTCTTTCATTTTGCTATCACCAGAAACGTCTTCATCTATTTCTTGCAATGAATCGCTTTTTGGCTCAATAAGAGGAAAGTTGAAATCTTCTGCAAGTTGCTTAAGAATATCAACATCAATCATTTGATTTATTGTAACCGCAACACCACCCTTTAACAGATGCATAATAAGCTCAATAGGCGAAAGTTTTATACGACCAGCTAAAATATCTAATCGTATTGGTTCAAGCGCTATTGCCTGAGAAGTTTTTTCTGTTTTTACTTTTTCTGTTTTTACTTTTTTTGGTATTTCAACTTTTGGTGTTTCAACACTCTTTTTAGGCGCAAAGCGCGTATTTTTTTTTTGTTTTTTATTATTCACCTTATTTAATTGAGGTGATTGTTTAACGGTAGACAAAGAAGCTTCCTTCGAGGAAAAATGTTTTTTTAGAAATGCAAGCTCATTATCACCTAATTGCACCATATGACTTTTGACAACAAATCCCTCTTTCTCCAACAAAGAGATAAGGTCTTTACTTGAAACTTCTTTTTGCTTTGCAAATTCATATAAACGCATATTAAATGTCACCCACTTTACGACTTAATTACATTATTCTAGTGATAATCCATCATCACGATTTTTATTCGATTCAGACTTAATATCACCACCTTGCAACTCAATATTCATACCAATTAACTTTGATGCAAGTAAAATGTTTTTACCCATTTTACCAATAGCCAAAGAACGCTGATCATCATCAAGCCACACACGCACAAGGCCATTCGCAACAAGCACTTTTCCTATTTCTGCAGGTTTTAGAGCGTTTCGCACAGAATCTTCAACAGAATCAATAAAAGGCAACACGTCAATACGCTCGCCGCCCAACTCTTTTAAGATTGGTTTTATGCGACTTCCGCCAAAACCAATGCATGTGCCAACGGGATCAACATTTCTGTCATTTGAAACAACAACAATCTTTGTTTTATAGCCAGGAGCACGAACAACCTGTTTTATCTCAACCAAGCGATCATAAATTTCAGGAACTTCTAATTCAAACAATGTTTTTACAAAATCACTTGATGCACGATCTAAAATTAACTGGCTATCATGTTGTGGTATTGGCAATACTTCTTTAAGCAATGCGCGAATAGAATATCCAACAACGCATTTGTCGCATGAAGTCATATTTGATCGCGGCAAAAAAGCCATTGCTTCATCAATTTTAACCACAATGCCATTACGCTCACATTTGTGCACTATACCATGAATAATTTCACCCTGACGATTTTTAAATAGATTAAACACCGCTTCAGCCTCAACCGTACGCATTCTGTTAGCAATAACTTGTCGCGCATACAAAACTTCAACACGTCCAATCTTGCCTTCAAACGGGATCCAAATAAAATCATCAGTATTTACTTTTTTATCGATAAAGCGAGCTTTTTTGAGAGATATCTCTCCCAGATCGTCTTGTACCTTTGTAACAATACGTGCATGAGAAGAGACTTTTGCTTGACCAGAAGCAGAATCAATATCTACTCGTAATTCATAGCTCGGATACTTTTTTTCGTATGCAGATAAAACGCCCTCTTGCACAATGTCATGCAAAACAGAACGGTCTAAATTACGCTCTCGGACTAATTCCTCTATAACATCAAAAAAATTCACTGTATACCTCTAAGAGAACAATGTGCTAAACAACCACACATTATCGATTGTAATATTCAATAAGATCATAAATATTGTTTGATACGTTTAAGTGTATTATAAGTAGGCCTTATTGGCAAGAGAGCAATAGAGAAGAACAAAAAGTAATTGATTATAATTATTTAATAATTACTTATTTATATATTTAGTAGTAATAGATAACGCGATTTCTGGTGGATAACTCACACATAAAACATAAAATAATACGATCTAGCGGTAATTAATTGCATTTTTCTAGTGGTGGATAACTTGTGAGTAAGTGGTGGATAATGTGGGGGATAACTCAGATTGTTTCTCTATTGTGCCGCCTGATGATGCTTTTTTAACGTTAAGCGTTCAACTTGTTGATTGAATCGTTATTTTACAAATTTTTATCCACCAGTTTTCCACCACTTTTATTGAGTTATCCCCAAGTTATCCCCAAGTTATCCACCACTAAATTTTAGAAAGTTTAGGGTATGCAATTTCAACAGTTGGGTTTGAGATGGAAGCTGTTAGGA
>DAOUPL010000059.1 GCA_030626185.1 bacterium
AAGAAAACTTTTTCAACAATTTTCAAAATCAACAGAATAAAAAATGAAATGGAGATTTTATGAAGCGTTTATTACTATTTTTATCGTGCGTATTACTGACACCGACAGCTATTTGGGCAATGGATGTCGATGATGAGCAGCAAACTGAGTTTGAGTATTTTGAAGGACTGCCAAAAGAGATCCAGCAAAAAATCTTTTTACAAAAAATATTGTCGCAAGATACGGTTGATGGTGTTATTGATACGGTTGAGTTTTTACGAAAAACTAACAAGCTTTTTTATAATTTGGTCATAACTGGCGGTCGATCTTTTATTAATCCTATTTTAGAACATCTTTGTGATGTGTTTATTAAAGAACAAAACGATTATCTTAAGGAAAATATAGAATTACATACAAGCCTTATGCATAGCGATAATGAATTAATTGAGGAGTATAATCAACAAAAAAATATTTTTTTTATAAAATTGGAACTTTTATGTAAAATTTTGAATGTTGAGATTGTAACAGTTAAAGAATTTGATGCTGTTGTTGAAAGAGTTTTGATTGGCAATAGTGAAATTTTAGGTCATTTTCTAGGTTATAATGAGCATCTGTCGCAGTTTGTTTTTTTTAACTTAATAATACGAATGATAAGTCTTTTTTCACAGAGAATTTTTAGTGCTAACTTTGATCGTTCATTAGTGGAGGTGTTTCAAACATATGGCGTAGATATTTTTACACCGTTGTTGAATTGTAATTTGTTAATGATTGCGATAATAAATAATTTTGTGGACGTTGTTGCTTATTTAATTGAGCAAGGGATAGATGTTAACTATAAAAATTCACAAAATTTAACAGCAATCGGTTATGCTGTTTACGGAAACTTAAAAAAAATAGTGAAATTGTTATTAAAGACAGATGCCGATATTAATTATCGAGTTAATTACTTTACTGCAAATATATTAGAAGTTGCGATAAAAAAGGGCAATATTGAGATAGCAACATGGTTGCTTGAACATGGTGCAGATACGAATAATCCTCAAATTTTGATTAGGGCCTGTCGTAAACCAGATGTGGGAAGTGATTTTATTAGAATGTTATTGGATAATGGTGCTGAGATACATGATTCGGTATTATTAAGTGTGGCAAAATTAAATAAGACTGATGTTGTTCGCTTATTTCTTGAAGAAGGTGTTGCTAGAATAAATTATCAAGATTCTAACGGGTATACTCCTTTGATGCATGCAGTCGAGAATGATAATATTTCAATGATCAATCTATTGTTGCAAAATGGCGCAGATCTGTTTTTACAAAATGATGATGAGCAAACAGCACTAGGTATTGCCAAAGAAGAAGGTCTTGAGTTAGCGACTATAATTTTGCAGCAAGCGGAAATGGATGTAATTCAGCAAGAAGAAGAAAATTAATAATGATGGTGATTGCGTGCAATGTTTTGCATGATACCAAGTGCAATAAACGTGCACAATAAATGCGTTAGGCCATAACTGAGCAACGGTAGTGGCATGCCAACAATTGGTAGTAAATCAAGCACCATTAAAATGTTTATGAGCATTGATAAAATAATTGGTGTTGCAAGGCCGATTATTAATAATTGTGCATAAAGATAATGTGCATGAATGATGATCATGTGAATACGCCAAAAAAGAATGCAATACAAAAACAAGATAAAGAGCATGGCCAAAAAACCAAGTTCTTCTGCAGCAATAGCAATAATAAAATCGGTACGACCTTCGGGCAAAAAGCGTAATCTATTTTGTGTGCCACATAACAATCCTTTGCCGATAATTCCGCCTGAGCCTATGGCAATTAGCGCTTGTTCGTTTTGGTAACGTTCTTTTTGTGGAGTGCCGAATCCTAAAAATGATTGAATGCGTTTGCGTTGATACGGTTTTAATAAATAGGGAGCGCTAACAAGCGTTGCGCCAACAAAAAAGATAAAGAGCCAGCGATGATTGTGCAAAATATTGTTACAAAAAAATATAACAACAATCGTGATGGTTAATAAAATTGCGGTGCCAAGGTCAGGTTGTAACAAAATAAACACCAGCGATGGTGTAATCAACAAACAAAGCACTAAAATGCTTTTTAATGAGTATTTTTCATCAGTATTAATTAATGAAAGATAATGCACCGTAATTAACGGCAAGATAATTTTTGCCAGTTCTGATGGTTGCATACGAAAGAGGCCAAAAAAAGAGAGCCAGCGTTGTGCTCCCATAACGTGTGTACCTTTTAGGTACGTGTAAATTAAAAGAAGTAAAAAAAGTGGATATAAAAAAATGCTTGCACTTAATAGTTTGCGATAATTAACAAAAGTGAATAATGCGTACAACGCACATCCAGCACCAATGCCAAAAAGTTGTTTTATAAAAAAGATTGAGTAGGGCTGTGCAACACTGTATGAATTGCTGAAAATAAAAAGAAGACCAGTTAGAGAAAGAAGAAGTGTTGAAGTAAAAAGTAACGAGTCGACAAAAATTTGTTTTATAGATGACCAAAGCTTCATTGCAAAAAAAGGGATGCCGTTTAGCATCCCATCATAACTTTATAGTTCAATAATATTTTTTATTGATGACAGTTTTTTTGCCATATTTTCAGGTTTTGGTAAATCTTTTTTGTCCATTGATTCTGGTGATGGCAATTTCATAGTTATACCATCAACATCAAATTCGATAGCAGATATGTCATGTGTTTCTTTTAATGTATTGTATAAAGTTTTGTAAGCTTGTTGCATTGTTTGCATAGTTGATGCTGCCATCAACAACATAGTCATTTGTTGTGCTTGTGGTGAATTTGGATCCAGGTTTTGATCTTTCAGCATGTCTTTCATTTGACTCATAACGATGCTTTGAATAGTCTTTTGTATCTTTTTGTCAGCATCTGTGCTCATTTCTTGCAACGCTTTCATGGTGCCTTCTGTTTCTTGTTGCATTTGCGCCATTTTTGCTGGTGTCATTGATTGCATATCTTGATCAGCTTGTGCCATTTCTGGATGACGTTCTTGCACAATTGCCATAAGGCCTAATGCAATAAGAGTTGCTTGTGTTTCTTCATCACTTGGCTCAGATGCAATAAATTCTTCAACAGCTTCATTGATAACTTCTTCTGTTTTTTTATCAATTGGCAACGTTAAAGTGAATGAGTCAACAGTAACGTTTTTTTCTTGTGCGCAATCATAAATAGTTTTGTACAAGTAGTAATCAATAATTTGAGTAAAATTGGTTAATGATTTTTCAAGATCTTTTTGTGTTTGTGAGGTGTATTGTTTATCACCTTTTTTTGCAAGAATAGCTTTTAAGTGATCAATAAATTTACCGGTCATTTCTTCTTTAAGTGCAATGATTTTTTCGATATATTTAAATGACTCGTCACCAAAAACATCTTTAAACATTTTTGCTGGCATTGGTTGGCTACTCATGGTGATATAGCCAAGACAATCCGCAATAATTTTTTCAGAAAATTCTTTTTGATCTTCAGGAAATTCTTTTAAAACTTCTTCTGCAACTTTTTCTCTTATTTTTACTTCTAAAGGTGAACTAGTAAATGTTTCTTGTTCAGCTTGTATAAAAGTACAAACAGGCGCTGAGATTAAAAAAGCAATGCTTAAAACCGATGCATTAAAACTAATTCGTTTGTTCATGGTGATCCTTAAAAAAATGGTCGGGATGGCCAGACTCGAACTGGCAACCCCTCGCTCCCAAAGCGAGTGCGCTACCAATTGCGCCACATCCCGACGGATAGATTGCTTACTTATGGTATTTTATCTTGTTTTTTATGTTTGAGCAAATTTATTAAATTGTTTCAACAATTACACTTCCAAAAGCAGTGTGTAAGTTTATTTCTAATAACGGTTCACTGTCTTCATGAGTACGATACGTATAAGAACCCAAAGACAGTTGTGTTTCATTTGGCAAACTTGTGCGAGCGAACGCGGAATGTGCATTAACAATCGTTGGCACATTTGGATTAAGTATTACCACGCTTGTGCCGAATGTGGTGTTAATATT
Source organism: bacterium (assembly GCA_030626185.1). Taxonomy (GTDB): domain Bacteria; phylum Babelota; class Babeliae; order Babelales; family Vermiphilaceae; genus DAOUPL01. The sequence continues at coordinate 4,008 of DAOUPL010000059.1, forward strand.
AAAAGTTGTTTTTTGTTTTGGTTTTTTTACTTTAGACAAATCAATTCTAGAAGTGCTGCAAACAATGTTGTGCGTAACTTTATCATTTTCTTTAATAAGTTTTGCGCTCATGCTGTTGTTTCCGGTGTTGAATAACGTAGTAAATGATGGATTTTTAGAGTTCAGCGTGCTTGCAAGAATAACGTTAATTCCTGCATAAATAATAAATGTACCAATGCCAACACGTAAAAATGGCACAGAAATACCAAAGATTGCTTGTGCAACAAGTTGTATACCGAGTAACAGTAGGAAAATTCCCCAAATGATCGAACTCATAATCATTCTATATTTGCGTCTGCCATACGACAAAGTCCTACGAAGTAATACACGAAGGAGGAAGTTTTAACGAAGTATGGGCTGAACGGTGGGGATCTAACCCAC
>DAOUPL010000067.1 GCA_030626185.1 bacterium
CCAAACCTTCTAACCCTGCAGCAATGTTTGCTACAAAATAATCACTGAGCTCTTGTGCTGTTGAAACTTTACGTTCTTCAATAACATGAATATGTTCATCTGATTGATCACGCATAAGCTCAAGTAATGCCTGTCTGCGCTGCTTGTGCGTTGCAGTTAACAGTTCTTGCTCGTCAAGATACAACACGTCAAACAGAACAACTTTTAATGGTAAATCTTGCGCTGCTTGTTCAACATTATGTTTACGCTTACGCTTAATTGTTTCTTGAAATGGTAAATAATTACCAGTATTGGCGTCATAACAAATTGCTTCACCCTCGCAAACTAACGTAGAAACTTGTAAATCACCACACAGCTTTTTTACATCAGGAAACATATGTGACATGTCTTGTAAATTGCGAGAAAAAAAATGTACTTCATGTTTGCCATCACGATTGTCAATATGAATTTGCAACCTAAAGCCATCTAACTTTGGTTGTGCAATGCACGGACCAAGTTTATCGATAATATTTTGTGCAGTGTTCATCCGTTCTGCTGCCGCGGGACGAATAGGAATTCCAACGCTAATATGCGTATCGTTAATTGCTTGCATGTCACCATCTTTTAGCCGTCGTGCAATGAGACCAATATCGGCACAGACGTTGTACGCACGTTCTAAATCTTTTCGTAACGATTTGTCACCCGTTTGCATCCACGAAAGCGCATCTAAAATAGTCATGTCAGAAAAACCAAGGCGTAAACGCCCAAGCACAATCCGTACGACATACTTTGCTTGTTGCGGGGTCATTGATCGTAAAAGTTGTTGTAACAAATCAGCTTTTTTTTCTTGTGATCCGATGCCACTAACTTTTTCTAATTGCGACAATGCATCATAAACTTGTTGCAATGTTAGTTCGCCCTCTTGTGACCAACTTTGTTGTGCGATAAACGTGCCTTCATCACCCAAATTCATAACAGCATCTTTAATTTCTGATGCATCAACACTTAAAAATTGTGCGATTATGTGTTGCATAAGTTCTCGTGCAATATTAAATTGCGTACCAATGTACGGTGGATGCAACAACCCTAAAGAAAGATAACTTATTAGTGCTGATTCTTGCGCGTTGGCCTGTTGTAACAACTCTGCAAGTAATGACGTCATTTCAAGACGTTTTTGTACCTGTTCAATTTTATCAAAATACTGTGCAACTAAAGAAAATTTCATACCGATCCAATAAACTTGTTTTGTATTCAAACTCTTGTGTTAAAAGTTTATCAGAGTATGCGATAATGTCTGTAAATTTGTAACCTAAGAGATTCTAACTAACGCCACAAAGATTCCCAAAATCCTGTTTTGGGTGTTTCTATTATTTTAGATAGATTTATCACTTGTTGATACTCCTCAACCAATTGTTTATTGCCTTCATAAGCACGAGATATTGTATTAAAAATTTCTCGTTTTTCTTGTACAGAATAATCTAAATTAGCTTTTTCAGCATAACTCATCCATGTATCAATAATTTTTTGAGGGGTAAATTTAGTAACTAATTTTTCAAGCGTAGTAAAAAATACTTTACTTTCAGCAAGTTTTTCTGAATTCGTAAAAATATATTCTCGAGCATAATCTAAAGCACCATCAGCTAAATACAAATTACGAGATGTATAATTCTTGTCAAAAATATCCCCCATATCAATCCCATAAAACTGATCTACTTGTTGATCATAAAATATATTTTCTAAGTTTCTGTCATAATTGTTTAAAAATACATCTAATGCACCCATTTCTTGAATTCCCTCATTATTGAGAAAAAATTTTTTCACAAATTTTGATTGACTTGTAAAATCATCAGAAGTCATAATTCTCTCATTTTTAGTCAAACGTACAAATTCTCGAACAGGCTCTGTAAAATTTTTTTTGTCATGCATTATACTCGACCACGATCCAAATCTTTTTCTATAATCAGCCTCTATCATAGCTAAAGGCTTACCAGGAATTTTTTCATGCAATGTTGCAACAAAACCTTCTGGTTTTTCAATAAATGATTCATTTGATCCAATTACTCTTACCTTATTTATACGATCAATACCCACTGATTCTGCCACAAAAGATCCCAATGCATCTTTAGCAGGATCTGGCATTTGATATCTTTCCACTTTCAAAATAAATTCATTACCATTTTCATCTCGCAACAATGCTATGGATGTTTTTCGATTGTACTGTTCAAGGGGTTTTTCAACAGAAAATTTTCCATAACGCGTTTGAATATATTTTCTCCTCAACTCTTGCCAATGTAGACGTAAATAATGAAACG
>DAOUPL010000051.1 GCA_030626185.1 bacterium
CTAAAAAAGGGGATAGTAGGGTGAAGCAGCCTAACCGGCGATTGAGGTGAATAAAGTTATTAAAAACCGGAACTTTTTATTTTGTTAATAACCGGAACTAATCACTTTGGTATAACATGCATTATTATTTTTGAGCTCTTCTTTTAAGCGAAGAAGTGCAGTATCAATGTGGTGTGCAGCGTAATATTTTGGTTGTGTTCCATGATACAAGATAAAGTGATCATCTTTTGCAGATGCAAGTTCTTTAGAAAAAGCTTTTTCTGTAAGTTTTTTTATTGTTTGATCTTTTAAAATATTAGCAAGTATTACGTTAGGATTTTTTGGGTAGTACGTATAGCCACCGTAGCATTTATGATCGGGTTTTTTATTTTTATGTGCAATGACATACATCAAATGTAGGTGGGTAGGAGAAAGTGTTTTAGAAAATGGTTGATTTATAGTTGTATCAGTTTCATCAATTATAGAAGCAATTGTTATTGGAGCAATAAGGTTATCTTTTATTTCTTTAGGTTGCACAGGTGTTTTTTTGTTAATTGGTGATTTTACCGGAAGAGTTTGTTTTTTAGAAAAATATTTATTTATACAGTACCAGCCAGTAATGAAAATTCCTGCAGATAGAAATATTGCTTCTCTTTCATAGTCGTTAAGATTTATTTTAGTTGGCTTTGTTGGCAACCCAGTAAGCAAAGCAGCGATCAATAGTAGTTTTTTGATAAATTTTATAGATGATTTCATAAATTCCCCCATTTAATAACTTAAAAATAGCCATTTAATCTATTTATAATTGTCATTTAACCACAAAAAAACAGTTTGGTCAAGTGCAAAAGGGCTTATTTTGGGGGGGTTCTGGTAAAATGGGGTAGTTTTTTATAAACTAAAGAGACTTATAGGAAAAATATACATATTAATGGTAAATTATGAGTGATCAAACAAAATTGTCGACAAGTGAAGAATATCGCATACGATCAGAGAAATTGCGTCAAATAAAGGCACAATGCAACGAAACAGTATGGCCACAAGTAGCGGAAACTAATGCGACGTGTAAAGACGTTTTAGATGAGTTTGATGATGCTGAAGAAGCACAAAAACGCGAATATACCGTTGCAGGACGATTGTTAGCTATTCGTGAACATGGAAAAAGTATCTTTGCTCAATTACAAGATCGATCAGCACAACTACAGCTTTATTTTAAAAAAGATGCTATTGGTGATGATTTATTCGAGTTTTTACAAAAATTTGTTGATGTTGGCGATATTATTTACTGTGAGGGTATATCGTTCAAAACACGCATGGGTGAAATTACGCTAAAAGTGAGCAAAGTGCGTTTGTTGAGCAAATGTTTACGGCCATTACCAGAAAAGTTTCATGGGCTTGCTGATGTAGAAACTAAGTATCGTCAGCGATACCTTGATTTGATCAGTAACCCGTCATCACGACAACGTTTTTTAAAAAGATCAAAGCTTATCCGTCTTATGCGTGAGTTTTTTGATGAACATGATTTTGTCGAAGTAGAAACACCAATGTTGCATCCCATTCCAGGTGGTGCTGTTGCACGACCATTTGTAACGCATCACAATGCGCTAGATATGGAGTTGTTCATGCGTATTGCGCCAGAGCTGTATCTCAAGCGCTTAGTTGTTGGTGGTTTTGAACGAGTGTATGAAATTAATCGTAACTTTAGAAACGAAGGTATTTCTACCAAGCATAATCCAGAGTTTACGATGGTAGAATTTTATGTTGCGTATCGTGATTATCATTTTATGATGGATTTTGTAGAACAATTGATTAAACGTCTTGTATTACGCGTTAGTGGTGCGATGCATGTGCCATTTGGAGAGCATACGCTTGATTTTGAAGCTCCGTTTACACGAATTTCAATGTACGATGCAGTTAAACAACACGGATCGCTAACTGATGATGATCTGAAGGACGAAAACATTGATCAAACAATTAAACGCCTTGGCTTAAAAGTTCAAGACAAGCATCCATCGTGGGGGCATAAGCTATTTTATCTTTTTGAAGAGCTTGTTGAAGATAAATTAATTCAGCCAACGTTTATAACTGATTTTCCGGTAGAAGTTTCACCGTTGTCAAAACGATTAGACGATAATCATAAGTTGACAGGGCGTTTTGAGCTCTCTATTGCCGGTATGGAATTAGCAAATGCTTTTAATGAATTAAACGATCCTGTTGATCAAGCACAACGCTTTAAAGCACAAGCAGAAGTTCGTGCAGCTGGTGATGACGAAGCGCATTATTACGATGCTGATTACATTACTGCGTTGGAGTACGCGTTGCCACCAACCGTTGGTGCGGGCATTGGAATAGATCGTTTGGTGATGTTGCTTACCGATACGACATCGATTAAAGATGTGATTTTGTTTCCAACCTTAAAGCAGAAAAAAGATTAATATTTAGAGACAATGCCATATTTTTCTCTGAGTTTTTTAATGCTCTGCAGGGTTTAACAAAAACTATTTTGTTAATTGTATCTTATTGAGCATCAATTTGTTTTTTTTAGTAGCTTGAAGAAGTTTTTCATATATTAGTCCTTTTTTGTTATAATTTAAATAATAATTCTTTTGATCCAGTGGTGATTATGCAAAAACAAATAAAAAATCCTATACATACTCAAAAAGGCGCAAAATACACCTGGTTACTACCAGAAGAAAATGCAGAACAAATAAATAAGCTTGCAGCGCATTTTAGTTTATCTTATTGCGTGGCACAAACACTGATTAATCGTGGCTTTTCAACCATTGATGATATTCAAAAGTTTTTATTTACTTCAAAAGAGGTTGATGTGCCAGATGGTGCGTTACTCAAAGATGCACAAAAGGCCGTTGATCGCATTAATCAAGCGATTAAAAAAGGTGAAAAGATTTTAGTCTTTGGTGATTATGACGTTGATGGTATAACTTCATCAGCGATGATGATGATCTCATTATTACCATTAAATGCAAAGATTAACTTTTTTTTACCACATCGGGTAAAAGATGGGTATGGGTTGTCGACCAAAGTTGTGCGTCGTGCTGCACAAAATGGCTACAAAGTCATTATCACGGTAGATAATGGCATTACCGCTTTTGAACCAGCACAAGTGGCAAAAGAGCTTGGAATTGATCTTATCATCACCGATCATCACAAACCGCATGACCACGTTCCTGACGCGTATGCGCTGGTGAACCCTAATCAACTAGATTGTGCGTATCCGTTTAAAGATCTTGCTGGTGTTGGTGTAACGTTTAAAGTTTTGACATTGTTGTACGATCAAATTGGTAAAGAATTGCCAACAAAAGCGTATGAACTTATGTTGCTTGGCACTATTGCTGATGTTGTTCCCTCGTTGGGTGAAAATCGTTTTTGGGTACGTTATGGGTTATCGTACGTTAATAAATTTCGTAGTAACTCTTTGACTGTACTTGCACAAAATGGCAAAGTTGCCACAAAAGCACTCGGGTCACTGGATATTGGCTTTTCTATTGCGCCACAAATTAATGCGCTGGGTAGATTAGATGATCCACGACAAGGCGTAATGTTTTTGATCGGTTCTGATTTTGGTCAAGTTAATGAAGTTGGCAAAATTTTATTACAGCTTAATGAAACGCGTAAAAAAATAGAACGTGAAATTTTTGCAGAAGTTGTTAAACAAATAGAAGATAAGATCGTTGATATTGATAAAACAAAAGTGGTTATCATAGTCGGTAAAGGGTGGCCGCCTGGGGTAATTGGTCTTGTTGCATCACGCATTGTTTCAGCGTATGGAAAGCCAACAATTTTATTACATGCAACAAATAAGGGCATTGCAAAAGGTTCGTGTCGCTCTATTCCTGCGTTTAACATGTTTAATGCTTTGCATGAGTGTCGTGATTTATTGAATCAATTTGGTGGGCATGCACAAGCTGCTGGATTATCTCTTTCGTTAGAAAATGTACCAATTTTACTACAAAAACTTAATAAATTAGCTGATGAACAATTAACAGACTTTGATTTAGAGCAAAAAATCATTTTAGATGCCGAAGTTGTGCTACCAGACGTGACGCATAAGTTGGTAAATGATTTGTATAATTTGGAACCGTTTGGTCATGCCAACGACTCTCCATTATTTTATTTACACGATGTTTCATTAGTTGGTGAGCCAAAATTACTCAAAGAATTACACTTAAAGTGCACCGTATTTTCGCAAGGCGTGGTAAAACCGGTTATCTTTTTTAATCGTCCAGAGTTGTATCAACAATTTATTGATCACGCTGATGAACAGTTTTCGCTTGCTGTACGCGTGACAGAAAATCATTGGAATGGTAAAATTTCTATTGAATTATTGGGTATTGATGTTTCATTTGATAAAAAGGCGTAAATGATTATCACGATAGATGGACCGGTGGCGAGTGGTAAATCAACTGTTGCAAAAGAGTTGGCAAAAAAGTTGGACTATTATTATCTTTATTCTGGTTATATTTACCGAAGTCTTGGTTATTTATTGCACAAAAATTTAAATTACACCGCAGAAACGGTTGAGTATGTCAGCAAAGCTGATGTTGATCAGTATTTAGATCGTGATCGTTTGCGTTATGAGTATTCACAACAAGATGGTATTCATCTTTTTTTTGATGATCAAGAAATTACTCAATTTTTAAAAGAGCCGATAGTTGATCGGCTTTCTTCACACGTAAGCAGAAATATGTATGTGCGTGATAGCATTGTTGATTTACAGCGATTCTTGGCAGCACAACAACCAACAGTGCTAGATGGGCGTGATGGTGGTAGCGTTGTGTTTCCTGATGCTGATTATAAATTCTTTTTAACTGCGCGGCCAGAAGTTAGAGCGCAGCGTTGGCGTGACATGCAAAGAAAAAAGGGGAATGACTTTACGTTAGAAAAAGCGTTGTATCGCATTTCTGAACGTGATGCGAGCGATATGCACCGTAGTTATTCACCGTTAATTATTCCAAAAAATTCATTAGTGGTCGATAATTCTGATTTAACGCAAGAGCAAACGTTGCATCGCGTTTTAGAGTTGCTAGAGCAATAAAGTTGCGATTTTTTGTTTAAATTGGTCAAGGTATTTTTATGTCAAAAACACCTTGACCAAAAGGACACAAACGTTCCGTTTGATCGTTTTTACGCGTCACAAGGTTCAAGATTCATTCATCCGTCTACGCTTTGCTACTTCGGATATCAGAACTTTCCTTGACGCTTATCGGATACATAAAAAATTGTTTAGATATAGCTAACTTCACTAAGAAGCGCACAGATTTCCCAAAA
>DAOUPL010000060.1 GCA_030626185.1 bacterium
AGAACATGAACAAGAAGATAAAAAAGCACGTGATGCAGTTGAAAAACGTAATCGTCTTGATGGCATGATTCTTGAACTTGAAAAAACTATTGCTGAAAACAAAGAAAAACTTGATGCAGCTGATGTGCAAACAACACAAGATGCGATTGAAAAAGCAAAAGTAGCGTTAAAAGATCACGCTGATGATGCTGAACAATTGCAAGCAGCGACTGATGAGTTGATGCAATCATCTCACAAAGTTGCTGAAACGTTATACAAACAAGCACAAGAAACGCAACAAGCTGATGCTGCTCAAACTGCTGATCAAGGTGATTCCCAACAAGAAGACACTCCAAAGACTGATGAACCTATTGACGCTGAGATTAATCAGTAAAAACTATTAACTTGTATAAAAATAGCTCCCGTTATTGGGAGCTATTTTTTTTTACTTTCACTAAACAAAGAAAAAAAGGTAGAGTAAAAACACTAATCAAAAATATCTTTAAATTCATCACAAGGAGCTACACTAGATGCTACGCAAAAATATATTCACAACGATTGTCGCTGTTTTACTTCTTTTTTCTACAGCAAAAACTGATTGTATGGAAAACGTGATGGAAACTGTTACGCAAAACATAAATGATTATGTTCCTGGATCATCGTACATCATCATCTTAGCGCTTGGCAGTGCACTTACTGTTTCTGTTTGTTTAAACGTTATACAGAGAATTAGAGAAGTTAATTTAACTAATACTTATAAAGATCAATTAAAAAGATTAACAACAAATAATACTCATTATCGTGCAAGAATTAACAACTGGAATAAGAAAAATAAAAATAATAAAGTTGATAAGAAAAATCAAGATATCTTTGATAACTTTTCAGACTAAAAAAAGCCTCTGAAAAAGAGGCTTTTAATCTATTAAAACTGATACGAAATTTACATAGTTTTTTTAGCAGATTTGTTGCCACCACAACTACAATCATAATGTCCACAACTGCCACATTTTTTTTTACCGTCACCACAACTTTTGTTGCCATTACCACACATACTGCAGCCACATGAGCTTCCACCGTTGCATTGTAATGCTTGCACAAACATAAATAAGCTAAAGATTCCACTAAGACCAAAAATGTAATAAATCGGAATAATTAATCCACTGAGCGTCGTCATAAAAATTGGTAAATCAAAGATGTTGTACCCAAGACCAAGAAGCCCTAAATGCAACGAGCCGACAATACCCAACAACCAAACGATCATTCCCACTGCGTGCATACATTTTGACTTGTTCATACCGAACTCCTTTATAAAAATTTAAAAATGCATGTCTATATTTTACGCTATATAAGTATTAAAAAGCAAGTTTTTTATCATCCATTTACGATCTTCTACTTTTATGCTTGGGTAAAAATTAAAAGTAATTTTTATCATGGATACTTTTTATGCCGATCACTAATGTACGTTAAGCGTTATTTTGAATTGATCAAATAGCAAACATCCTTCATACTGAATAAAAACGTAATAATCTCAGTAACCAAGGAACTTTGTGAGCATTCAAGCTGGTCTTGTCGGGCTACCTAACGTAGGCAAATCAACGTTATTCAACGCATTAACCAAATCATCTGCACCAGCAGAAAACTATCCGTTCTGCACAATAGACCCACACACGGCTATTGCTAACGTGCCAGACAAGCGATTAGCTGAATTAAGGGACATCTATCAATCAAAAAAGATTATTCCCGCAACAGTGGATTTTGTCGACATTGCCGGATTGGTCAAAGGTGCTGCATCAGGTGAAGGCCTTGGTAATAAATTTTTGGGCCATATTCGCGAAGTTGATCTTATTCTGTTTGTGTTGCGCTGTTTTGAAGATACCAACATCGTCAAAGAAGGTGGCATCATCGATCCGCTAGAAGATTTTGATATTATTTTGTCAGAGCTTATTTTAAAAGATCTTGAATCTATCGATCATCGTTTGCAAAAAATTCTAACACAAATGAAAAAAACACGACAAGCAACAGAAAAAGCAACGCTAGAAAAAGAACAAACATTGCTTAATACGGTAAAAGACTTGCTCGGCAACAGTAAAGCGACGCAAGCACGTCAAGCGCTACTTGATGTACAAATCACCACTATTCCACTACTGAGCACAAAAGACTTTTTAATTATCGCCAACGTTGATGAAAATAACGTAGAACAACCAACTGAAAACAAATTTGTAAAACAAGCAATCGATCATTTTGGTGTTGATAAAGTTATTCCGGTATGCGCAAAAATAGAACACGAACTCGCACAACTTGATGATAAAGACGCACAAGAGATGATGGGTATGTTTGACATGAGCGAATCATGCTTGAATCAAGTTATTCGTCAAACATACAAACAACTTGGCTTAATTACATTTTTTACCTGTGGACCACAAGAAATTCATGCATGGCCAATAAAAGATGGTATCACCGTGCGTCAAGCAGCAGGAGAGATTCATTCTGATCTTGAACGTGGTTTTATTTGTGCAGAAGTATTTAATTACACCGATTTACACGAACACAAAACTACTAATGCACTAAAAGATTTGGGTAAAATCCGCAAAGAAGGTCAAGATTATTTGGTACAAGATGGTGATATTATTTTAGTTCGTTTTAACGTATAAAATAAAAAGGGGCCCATAAGCCCCTGTTATTTACTCAACGTTCATTTGTTCTTGTTGCGCAATGTATTCATCAAGCAATTTTGCCATTTCGGCAGTCATTTCGAACTCACGTGCATTACGCACATCTTGTAAGTTAAGTTTATTAGTCGCCAATAACACTTTAACAATTTCAATATCCTTTTTTATTGCCACAAAATGTTCAATTGGTGTTATATCTGAATTATCTTTTATGTTTACATCAGCACCAAAGTTAATTAAAAGTTGTGCAATGGTATCATCATAACTCATAAACAACGCTGTTTGGCCGTCATCATTTTGCGTAGTAACGTCAGCACCATTTTGTAGAAGTAGTGCTACAACTTCATAATTACCTTGTTGTGATGCAATCATTAGTACCGAATCATTAACTTCATCTTGTACGTTGCTATCTGCTCCATTGTCTAATAACAAACTTACAAACTCAACTGGTTCATCAACCAATAATGCATACATAAGTGCTGTGTCTCCATTATTATTAGCTACATCGATGTCAATTTCATGTTCTATAAGAAGTTGCGCCATAGGCAAATTATTATTACCCACTGCAATCATCAAAGCAGTTTGACCATTTTCACTCACGTCATTTACATCAGCACCACGCTCCAGCAATAACTGAACAATATTAACAAAACCATGATGAACAGCAACAGATAAAGCTGTATCACCATCTTCATCTGCATAAAAAAGATAAGCACCCCTATCAAGCAATAATCTTACCAATTTTTCATTATTTTGCTGAATTGCAAACATAAGCACAGAAAAACCATTTTCATCCTCAAAATTAACATCCGCTCCAGAATCAATCAACATTTTCACAATCGTAAAAGAACCATCGCCTATAGCAACCATTAAAGGTATTTGATTATTATCATCAACTAAATTTACATCTGCGCCTACGCTAACAAGAAAAGTCGCTAATTGTATATCATCAAAATCTATCGCAAACATCAATAACGTAGAACCATGAATACCAATATCGTCTACCCCTGCAAAACCAAATAAATCAGCCCAATCGTCAAAAAGAATCTCTTGCGAACCCTCATACAAATCAACTAAAGTAAATCCATAAAAATCAAAAACTTCACTAATTAAGCGATATACAAAATAAAAAGAAAAAATTCCATCTTCCGTTAAATTTAACATTAATTGACCTAATCGATGAATCATGGCAATTAAAAACCTTTTGTTATGGTTATAATTTATCTCAAACTGTTCAATCTCAACTTCATTAATCCCCTGAAAATCAATTTCTTGAAAATTTTTAAAATCTAAAAGTACGTTTAAAAATTGCTGATTACTATCAGTTATTGCCAAAATTCTTTCTACAATATGAGAAATATCCTCTGCATTTCCCCACTCTTGCTCAACAAGTTGAAGAAGAATCTCTAGTGCTAACTCCTTAGGGAAATTAATTAAAGAAGCTATATCTGCTGGTGGTTTTTCTATTTTTTGTCTTTTTTCATCACCACCATTATACCCATTATCATCTTCACGCTCACGCTTCATACCATGCAACGGACTCAACGTCAGCGCCAAAAACACTAGAAATAAAGACTTTTTCACTTGTCTCTCCATTTGTTACAAAACAACCTCTTTTGTCTATTTGTAACAAAAAGCAATGATAAAAAGCAAGAGATATAGCAAGAAGCACTTAGGTTTGCGCAAATTTTTA
>DAOUPL010000040.1 GCA_030626185.1 bacterium
CTTAAATCAGAGCTCAATAACATAAATCATCTCCTATAACTTAGAAAAAGTTTATCATTATTGTTCAAAAATTAAAAATTTGCGCAAACCTAAGTGCTTCTTGCTATACGATCAGGATTTGTATTTGTGTGCAGTTTCACGTTGTTTTTATAGTTTAATGGTGGAGCTTATCAAGGAACATTATTCTTATGATGTAGAAAAAATGGGTCAAGTTTTAGCTCGTATGTTAAGGAGGCAACGTGTAAAAGGTTATCCAGGACGAAGAGACAAGCATTCTATAACGGTATTAAAAGCATTGTTATTGATTGATGCAGGGGCTAATGTAAATTTTAAAGCTTATTATGGTGATTTTGCATTAAATTTTGCATGTTAACATTCTCCAGAAATTGTCCCTAATTTAATTAATGCTGGTGCTGATGTTGGTGCTAGCAGAAACGCAGCTTGCCGCTGCTATTCGTTTATTTAAAGCACAGTTAATTTCCGGATAAGCTCTAAAAGATACTAATGAGTTGAATCATTTGAATCAACCGTTGCAAGATTCACCAAAATGAAGGGCGTTATTTTGCATCTGACCATGGTCCACTTGGTATGGATTTTAAAAGATAAATTTTATTAATTTTAGTTCAAATTAGCTGATCGTGTGAGTTGCATGGTCAGCTAATTTTTTTATGATTTTTTATTTATTTGTTTATCTTGTTTTTTATCTTTAAATAATTTTGTTGGCTGTTTTTTTATGTTGAGCTTTTTATTAAAAATAGTTTGTAGATCGCTGAATAGTAGAAAAAGTATTCCTTTCTTCATGGATCTCCTTTTTTATATGTGATTGTTCTTTACTGTGCTCAGCTTACAAAGAAAATCAGTTTTTTTACAATAAAAATGCCGACAAGAACGTATCTTATCGGCATGAATAGTAGTTTTTTACTTATTCTAAGCTTGTGTTGTTTCTTGATCATCAAGATGTACAACGATCTCGGTTGTTTGTTCTAAATCAGTTATTTTATCAACGCTAACTGTTTTAGTTGGAACTTCTTTTGCTTTTTTCACTTCTTCCTTTGTAGCTTTTTTAGGTCCGCAACCAGTAAGTGCAACGCACAATGCTATTGGTGCAATAATCGCAAAAAATTGTTTACTCATAGGATGTTTCCTTGTTGTTAAAAAATTAACTTATTACTTTTTCTTTTTCAATGGGTTTTTTACAAACGCATGCTTAAAGATTGTATCAACATGCTCAGCAAATACAATATTTAATGGTTCAAGATCAGCTTCTTTTTTTACTTCTAAAATATCGTTGTAATTTTCTTGCGGTACAATTACGGTATTCATGTTGTACTGTTTTGCTGCCAAAAGTTTTTCTTTTAGTCCACCGATTGCCAACACGCGTCCTTGTAATGTTATTTCACCAGTCATTGCAATGTCATTGCGTACGGGCTTTTTTGTCAGCGCAGAAATGAGTGCGGTTGTAATTGCAATCCCTGCTGATGGGCCATCTTTTGGTGTAGCGCCTTCTGGCATATGAATGTGAATATCTTTTGTTGTGTGAAACGATGGTGGAATGCCCAGATCTTTTGCACGTGAGCGAATATAACTTAATGCTGCTTGTGCAGACTCTTGCATAACTTCACCAAGTTGCCCAGTTAAGGTAACATTACCTTTGCCCGGAAGCACTGAAGCTTCTATTTCAAGCACATCGCCACCAAGCTCTGTCCACGCAAGACCAGTTGCAAGACCAATTTTTTTCTTAGCGGTGTTTAGCGTTGTTTTGCGATTAGTTGGATACCCAAGCCAATCAAGAATCAGTTTTTCGGTCACCGTAACACTTTTTGTAGATATGTCTTGTAAAAGAACTTGAATGGTTTTTCTGATTAGTTTTGCCAAAACACGATCAAGTTGACGTACGCCAGATTCTCTGGTGTATTTATCAATCACATGCTTGAGCAAATCTTGCGAAAGCTTGAATTGACGTTTGGTTAGACCATGATCTTTAAGCAAGTGTGGCAGCAGGAACTTTTGTGCAATCGTAGTTTTTTCTTCTTCGGTGTAGCCCGAAAGATAAATCATTTCAAGTCGATCAAATAATGGATACGGAATGTGCTCAATAACGTTTGCTGTTGCAATAAACATAACTTGTGAAAGATCATATTCAACATCCAAGTAATGATCAACAAATTGAGTATTTTGTTCGTGATCAAGTACTTCTAACAATGCCGATGATGGATCACCGTGTACGTCGTGTGCCATTTTGTCGATTTCATCAAGCAAAATTACCGGATTAGTACTTCTAGCTTTTTTCATGGCACGAATAATTTTACCTGGCATTGCACCGATGTACGTGCGTCTATGGCCACGAATTTCAGCTTCATCGCGTACGCCACCAAGTGAAATACGAATAAAGTCACGCCCTAAACTTTTGCAAATTGATTTTGCGAGAGTTGTTTTACCCACGCCAGGAGGGCCAACTAAACATAAAATTGGTGATCGCTTGATAGTGGGATTAAATTTTTTTGTTGCAACAAATTCTATAATGCGATCTTTTACTTTTTGCAGACCAGCATGTTGCTTATCAAGTAATTTTATTGCTTGAGTTAAGCTCACCGTATCTTTTTTTGTGCGATTCCATGGTATTGAGGTAAGCCAGTCAACATAGTTTCTACTTACGGTAGCTTCAGCAGAGATTGGTGGCATTTGCTCAAGACGCTTAGTTTCTTCTTCTACTTTTTCTTTTGCTTCATCAGAAAGACCAAGGGCATTAGCTTTAATTTTTAATGATTCAATATCGTTTATTGTGTCGCGACCAAGCTCTTTGTGAATAGCTTTTATCTGTTCGTTCAAATAGTATTCACGCTGATTTTTATCGATTTGTTGTTGCACTCGTCCGTGAATTTTTCGTTCTTCTTTAAGGATCTCAAGTTCTTGTTGTATAAAATCACAAAGTGAGCTTATACGCTTGTGTAAGCTTGCTTCACGTAAAAGGTGCATGCGTTCAGGGAACGTTAATTGTAGTTGATCAGCGATGGTGTCTACACAACCTTCAAGATCATCGTTTGACTTTACGGTTTTGATAATTTCTGGAGAAGCTTTTTCATCAAATTCTGTATACGTTAAATATAAACGACGCAACTGGCGCCACAACGCATGAAGTTTAGGAGTTTCTTGGGTGTTGGTTGTTTCAAATTGTTCGCAAAAAGCGCCAATAAAATCATCAATTATTTCGTGTGATACCATTTCTATGCGATGAAGGCACTCGATAACTACATTTATTGTGCCATCTTTATTGCGCATTACCTGTAGGATTGTTGCTTTTGTACCAACAGAAAAAACATCATCGCCAGTAGGATTTTTGTCATCACGATGTTTTTGTGTGGTTAAAAATATCATGCGGTCGTTTTTAAGAGCCCATTCAATCGCTTGTATTGAGATTTGACGAGTAGCAACTATAGGAATAATGCCTTTTGGTAGAACAGCTACATTCTTTAAGGGTACAAGCGGCAAAAAAAGCAATTCTGCTTTAGTGGCAGGTTGGATAGATTTGCGGCTCTGTTTCACTTGATTCATAGTATTATTCCTAATTATAATTTGGAAACTCTCCATAGTGATTACTTATGATAAATGCAATCATTTAAAGGCTATCAATTCGGTCTTTTTTGTCAATCAATTTATTTGTTACAAAGAGAAAATATCCTTGATAATCGCTTTTTAGTCGGTGTTTTATAACTATTGTGTTTGAGTAAAACTTTGTTAGACTGTTTGTGTGATAATTGAAAAATGTTTTCCATAAAGTCTCAATATGGGGAGGGTTAAGGGAAAAGGTGATATTTATTTTTACAACTGGTTAATGTTTTGTTATCATAGTTATGTGTTACTTGTTTTTTCTAACCTGTTATATGACAGAAGGATATATTTATGCTGAAGCGAATTGCTACTGCATTGTGGGGTAAATTTGATAATAACCAAGAGTTAAAGAAGTTTTTAACATTGGCAGGAACATTCTGTTTAATTATTGGCGTTTATTGGGCGCTACGTGGCATGAAAGATGGTATTTTTGGCACCATGGTTGGCTTTAAAGAATGGCAGCCTTATGCGAAAATGCTTTCATTGTTCTTTATTGTTCCATTAATTCTTGTTTACACAAAGTTAATCAATACTTTTGAGCGACATAAAGTTTTTTATATTATTGTGGGTACTTATGCAATATTGGCTATGCTTTTTGCTGCAGCGTTTATGCATCCAACTATTGGTTTAGCTAACACGGTTGCAAGTCCGTACCGTTTTATTGGTTGGGCATGGTATTTGTATGTTGAAAGTTTTGGATCATTGATTATAGCGTTGTTTTGGGCAATTACTGTTGATACAACCGCTCCTGATTCTGCAAAACGTGGTTTTCCTATAATTGCGTTACTTGGTCAGATTGGTAATATTTTTGGGCCTTATTTAATTAATGCAAAACGTTTAGGTTTTGGCAGCAGTGCTCCAGTTGTGGGCATATGTGGCTTTTTAATGTTTGTTATTGCTGGGCTTATGTGGTACTTCATGAATTATACTCCAAAGAATCTATTAGTTGGTTTTAAGGATGATTCAGAAGAAAAAAGTCATGAAGAACCAGGGTTTTTTGATGGTCTTAAATTATTACTTACAAAAAGTTATCTGTTTGGTATCTTTTTGATTATTGCAATTTACGAAATCATTGTAACAATTTTAGATTATCACTTTAAATCATCAGTATATGATGCATTTGCAACAGAAGTTGAGCGAACTGCTTATCTTAACTATTATGGAACATTAACTGGTATCGTTGCAACGGCATGTCTTTTGTTTGGTATCAGTAGCATTCAGCGTCGTCTTGGGATGCGTGCATCATTGTTGTTGTTGCCAGTTTTGATTGGGGCAGCAGTTATGGCTATTTGGCTTAACCCAACAGCGTTGCAAGTTGCATTGGTTGTTATGGTTCTTGCAAAAGCAATTAACTATGCATTAAACCAGCCAACATTAAAGCAGCTGTACATTCCAACATCAGAAGATTCAAAATACAAAGCACAAGCATGGATCGAAATGTTTGGCTCGCGTGGGTCAAAGGCAACTGGTTCTATTGTTAATGGATTTAGAAGTGGCATGGGATTATTCGCATTCCTGACTGTTTCGTCGTTGATTTCTGGTGGTTTGATTACCGTTTGGTTCTTTGCAGCTATTTTTGTTGCAAAAACTTATAACAAAGCAGTTAAAGAAAAACGTATTGTTTGCTAAGAAAGTATAAGAAAAATAGATGATACGAATTCGAAAGAAATTTTTTACCTAGAGTAATGAAGTCGCGGGTCACATTTGCCTTTTGGTGAATGTAGCCCGCGGCTTTTTCTAAAATAAAATAGTTGTTGTTTAGCCAAAAGGTACGTACATGAGTTCAGATAGCGAGAGTTGGATACAAAAATATTTTAAAATTGAGCCGTATGAAGCACTTAAATTTTTGTTTTTAACAGCAATCTTCTTTTTTACAATCGCCGGTTACACATTAGCTAAAGAATTAAAAGATGCCGTTTTTCTTGGTGTTGTAGGAAAAGAATATATTCCGTGGGCAAAGGTTTTGTCTATGTTTATCCTTATTCCTGCAATTTTATTTTATACCACGCTTGTTGATCGCTTAAGGCGTTATCAGCTACTGTTTGGTTACGCGTTATTTTATGGTATTTCATCTCTTGTAGCTGCATACTTTGTAGGGCACGAGTCAATTGGTCTGCTTAATACCAACACAAGTGCATATCGCCTATTTGGTTGGTTATTCTATTTTTTGATAGAAGGTTATTCGCCGTTTGTTGTCGGGGTATTTTGGGCGTTTGCAAGTTCGATCAACAGTCCTGAATCAGCAAAAAAAAGCTATGGTTACATGGTCTCTGGCTCCAAAATTGGTGGTCTATTTTCTTCTGGTATCGCATATTTATTCTTTTCTTGGTATTCAAACAATGGCAACACATTGCTTAATGATGTTTTTGCACATCAAGTAATGATGGTATTTTCAGCCATGTTAATCTTGTGTGTGCCGATTATGGTTATGCTTTTGATGAAGTTTGTGCCGGGGCATTATTTGCATGGGTATGAAGTTGCGTATCGTGTTGAAAAAGAGCGTAGCAAGCAAAAAAAAGTTAAAGCTGGATTATTTGAAGGCTTACGGTTAATGATTAAATATCCGTATGTTTTAGGTATTTTTGGGATGGTCTACTTTTACGAAATTGTTGCCACTATTTTGAGTTATCTCAAGCTTGGTGTTGCGCAAAGAGATTCGTTTAATTTGGCAGGAACAAGTGCTTATTTGTTTTGGGTTGCATTTATTATGCATTCTGTTGGTCTTATGATTGCGTTTTTTGGTACCAGTACTTTACTCAAACGATTGGGTGAGCGCATATGTTTGTTGCTCATACCATTATTTAGTGGTGTGTTGTTGTTGTACGCGATGATCGATATGTCGCCACATGCAATTATTATGGCGCTTGTTTCGCTCAAAGCGATAAACTATGCATTTAGCTGGCCAGTACGTGAAAGTTTGTATATTCCAACAATCAAAGAGATTAAATTTAAATCAAAATCATGGATTGATGCATTTGGTAGCAAATTTGCAAAAACAAGTGGCTCTACCTTTAACATTATGATGCATGGTGTTTTGCCTGGGTTTATTTTGCCTGTACATGCGGGATTTTTTGCTATAATTGTTCTTTTTTGGTTTGTTACGTCACTTGTGCTTGGAAAGCGCTTTGAGAGCGTGATTGCTAATGAAGAAGTAATTGGTTATGAAAAGCCTGATATTACCGTTTAAAATCTGGAAGCATAACGTTGCAATATTTGCAAATTTTGATAAAATTTAATGTATAGTTTCATTAATGTTGATATCCTAAGAGGAATTTTGAATGATCGAACGTTTATTTAAAGCGGGTGTACACTTTGGCCATATTGTCTCTCGTTGGTGTCCAAAAATGGCGCCATATATTTGGGGACATAGCAATAAGGTGCATCTTATTGACGTTTCTAAAACTGCACATCAAATGAAACGTGCAAAAAAGTTTTTAAGTGAAGTTTCACAAACAGGAAAACAAGTTTTGTGGGTAGGGACTAAAAAACCAGCACAAGACGTTATTAAGCGCATTGCAGCAGAAACAAAAATGCCTGCAGTGTATCATCGTTGGATTGGTGGCACGTTAAGTAATGGCTCACAAGTAAAAAAGTCTATTACTAAGTTGCTTCATTTTGAAGATGTGATTGCAAAAGCAGAAAAAACTTCTCATTACACAAAAAAAGAATTAAACGTATTTGATAAAATGGCACAACGCTTGCAAAAAAGCATTGGTGGCATTGTTAAGTTAAGATGGCCAATTGGCGCAATCGTTATTGTTGACGTTGTCAAAGAAACCGCTGCGCTTAAAGAAGCGGTAAAAATGGGTGTTCCTGTTGTTGCGATTGTTGATACTAATAGTGATCCATCATTGGTTGATTTTGTAATTCCAGCAAATGATGATGCAGCGCAATCAATCGCATGCGTATTAGATTTCTTGGCAGAAGGCGTACAAGAAGGCACTGAAATTTTTGCAAAAGAATCTAAGAAAAAAGCAGTTGAAAAGGCTGAAGCAAAAGATAAAACAAAAAAAGAACAAGATGCTAAAAAAGCAGTAAAAGCTGCACCAGTAAAAAAAGCTGCTGTGACTGTAAAAAAGGCTGAGCCTAAAAAAGTAGCTGAAAAGAAAGTTGTTGCAAAAAGTCAGCCTAAAAAAGCTGAAGTAAAAGATAAAGCTGAAACTGTAAAAGTTGATTCTGTAAAAAAAGAAAAAGTTGCGACAAAGGCAGCTGATAAAAAAGAAGTAAAAGAAGTAAAAGCTCCAGTAAAAAAAGTTGAAGCAAAAGAAAAAGATAAAAAAGCTGAAACTAAATAGGTAGCAGTTCCTTTACATCTTTTTGAGTATGACTTGTAAAAGTTTATTGGAGAGGTGTCTGAGTGGCTGAAGGAGCATGATTGGAAATCATGTATGTCCCGAAAGGGGCATCGAGGGTTCGAATCCCTCTCTCTCCACCAGTCTTCGCTCTTCGAGCTTCGTCTGGCGCGGCCAGTTTTTCTAATGACTTTTACTAGAAAAAAAGATATTTGATATAAAAAGTGAAGACTATCC
>DAOUPL010000004.1 GCA_030626185.1 bacterium
AGGCCTCGAAAGGTTATTGAATTTCAATTTCCGATTGACCTCTTTTGGAGGTACGTTGTACAATGTTGGAATAGTAGTTCAAATTATGCACTTACTATTTGAAGTCAAGGAACAAAATTCCCCCAATATTTTCCATTTTTATCTTTTCCTATCCTTAATCTGCAATACAAATCTGCATCCTGGTATTTAAAACATTCATATATTTCCACAGTCCCAATACTACAATCTTCAAAATTTTCAAAATAACCAAGATTGAATTTACCACCAAACAAACAACAACTCACACTCAATAACGAAAAAAACAAAAACATTTTTTTGTTCATAATTAATTCCATAGCAAAACAAGTAATGCAATATTTATCCTATAAATTATGCCCATCTAATATTGTTCTGTAAACTTTTTTCAACCATAAAAAAGAACATAGGCTATACCCTGAACAATATTATTTTTACTTATTTTTCAAAGAAGGAATAACATTTTAGAAAATTTAACTAAAAAGTGACTTCGTCGCCTAACACTTTACTCAAATCTTTCTTTTCTATAGCAATTCTCATTAAGGACTACACAAACCTTTAATTTATTTTGTTTCCAATAGCGCACGTACAAGTTCTGAATTACATTGTAGTTTTGCGTAGATGAATGAATAAGCCTTGTGAGAAATATACTTAAATGAATTGTGAGCTTCTTAGTGAATTACTTTATATCACAATTTTCATGAATTACTTTTTCAACTTCTTTATGAGTTCAAAATACTGTTATAAATATTTTTAGCTCGTGTCCCTTGATAACTTACCACAATTCCGGTTCTTTCATTTCGCTGATAGGCCCCATACTCATTATCTGACTTACGCCACGCTTTTACGATATATTCTGGCACCAACAATGATGATATCACAACGTTAAATGGTTCTTCGTTAGAAAAAGTAAAATTCATAAAAAACAATAAAAACAATTCTTTACGCATCATAATCCCAACAGGTTAATAATCATTATTTTTATAATTATTACAAAAAGGGTTATTTTACAAGTGTTAAAAATTTTGTTAATCAAACCTTTAACAGATTATTGCAACATAAATAAAAAAAACGAGTTAATTTAGATCTTTTTTAATTTATTTATTTTCCCTATCAATCTCTCTACTAACATCTTGAGATAAATTTAAAGAAACTTTAGAATCAAATTTTCCGACCTGTACCACTGGTACCGCAAGCGCAATCCCCTCTTTTCGCAACCGCAAAATAATCGCTATACGAATGTCACCTGCAATGTTCCATTGATCAAGTGTGTACGTTGAGCTTAAAAAACCACGTATTAAAAAGCGATAGCCATTTGGTGCAATTTCTACTAAACGAATAATCGGTGCAGGACTTTTTAAAATACGCGTATGCTCATTAACTACTTCTAAGAATAACTCTTTAACGCGCGCGGGGTCTTCTTTATGGTGCACCATAATAAATACATCATCAAAGGCAATAAAGCCACGCGTATAGTTCCAATTTTGTATCGCATCACGAATAAATATTGAATTTGGCACAATGTACGTTGTGCTGTTTTTTGCACGTAACACAACTGAACGTGGTGTAATTTTACGCACAACGCCAAATACTGTTTCGCTCACTTGTACGTAATCACCAATCTTTATTGGTCGTTGCACCAAAATAATAAAGTACGAAATCACGTCATACATTGGATCTTTAAGTACAAAACCAATTGACAAACCTAATGCTGGAATCAAGTAAAACAAGAGGGCGCCAAGACCAATTGTCTGGAACGCAATAAAGATAGCAAACAATACGATTATGTATCGCGAAATACGCGTAACGGTGTTTTGTACGCCAGAATCAATTAACAATAAATCAAAGATTTTATCGTACACAAACTTATTGATGCCATAAGAAACTAAAAAACCAGACAAAATAATAAAGATAAGTTTAAATAACGAGAGAAGAGTTATTGGTCCTTCTGTGCCTTTGAACGGCAACGGTGTGTTTATCCAGTTGAACAACACTTCCATCGATAATGGTTTACCCCATGATGCACCACCAACAAAGATTAAAAAGTTACTCCAAATTGCTGTGACAACGACAATACCTAAAAAGACAAACAAAATAAATGCGGCAACAATCAATAAACCAAACCATGATTTTGCATCAGAAAAACGTTCCCGTGCAACATCGTCTTTGATATCAAAAAAGATATGTTTTACCAACAATTTAAATAATCCGTGCAACCACAAAAGGCCACGAATAAGCACAAACGTAAAGAATAACGATGAAATAAATTTAATCACTACACGCGCAAAGCCAACTGATGGATTAATTAAAATAATCATCATAATGGCAAACAAAAATAGTAAGTAATAATACTTGTCTACTTGTGCATGTAACCATTTGCCAATATCGTAGCGCGTTGGAATAATGCGTAAAATCAAGTCTTTTGAAAATAATGAAACAAACCCAATACCACAAACAATCCAAATCATTGCTTGCAAAATAACGGGTAACTCTGATTGATAATAATTAATAAGCAAAAACGCTTGACGAAAAAAGACTAACGGCACAATTGCTGATAGCGTAACTTTTACTACGCGTAAAATATAATCTTGATTTTCATGATCAAGAATCGCATAATTATTGTCACGATTAAATAACGCTACAAAACTCACAAGCAGATTAATTAAATACAATAGATAAATAATGGAAATAAAATATAACAACACATACAAATATGGATCGAGCACCGTATGCGCCATAACAGCAAAAAAGACCATTAACCAAACAAAGATGACAAAAAAGTAGGTACGATAAAACTGTAATAATAACGCTGCAAGCGTACCAATCGTTGCAATAAACCATCCTTGTTGACGAGTGATAAGTAATGCAAAATCCGCAATTTTTTGGCCACTCAAATATAAAAAAAACAGCAACAACATAAAGAATATTAACCTGAGTAACAAAAACATAAATTCAAAACTGTTAGCAAACGAGCTTTGCATGCGTTTGAAAAATGCGGTTGCGTTAAAGCGTGTAATGTATGAAGTTACTTCTGATAAAAATAACTGAATGTCAGGAATAATATTTTTTATGCCTTTGAGCGATATTGCGTTTTCTGGCCGTAAGTGATACCAGCTGGTCAATTGCGCAACTTCTGCAATAATAAACTCAAGAATTTGTAATGATTGCATTGTTTTTGAAGTAATGCCAGAATACACACCGGTCAACTCTCCAAGATATTCTAACTTTTTATTAATAATTTCTGTAGACTTTACCAGATAGCTCATGCACTCTTTGTAGCGTAAGGCCTGATCTGCAAAAGTTGTTTGCCTATTTTGTTCTAATTGTTCGTTAATTATTTGAATGTTATCAAGAATCTTTTTCTGCAAATTAAATTGCTTTGCCACCAATGAAATTTTTTCTTGGTATAGTGCATATGATGATCGCGCTGATTCGCGTTGTTTTTCATAATTTTTTAATTCTTGCGTAATGTTTTCTTCGGTGCGTAATTGTCGTGAGGTAATTTTGTAATAGGTCTCTTTAATATGCAGTTGCAAGCCTTGATACGTAAATAACTCTTTTTCTGCAGTAATGCGTGCATCAAACAAATCATGTTGCACTTTAAGCAATAAAGCACGAGTATTTGCATAACCAACGATCGTCAATGCAACAAACGATTCTACCGTTTCTGGCACATCCTTGCTCCATTCATCCAGTTCACGCCCCCGGCTCACGTTGTACTGCTTACTCAACTCCTCCAATTTTTGTTCTTCTATTTTTTGTTGTCGTTCAACACGTGCAATCTCTTCTTTTAACTTATCGCGCTTATCATAATATTTTTGCTCTTGTTGTTTGTATTGATCGCGTGCTTTTACCAAATCAGCTTCGCTGATACGTATTGATGACTTCACATTTTGTAAATGTTTTTTCAAAATACGTAAATGCGATTCAGCAACAAACATATTAAACTCTAATGCTTCTAACTCAGCATTAATTGCACGCAATTGCCATTCATTATGCGCAATGCGTGCAGGATATATTTCTAACTCAGTTTTTAATACTGCAAGATCAATTTCTGTTACTGCTTGTTGATTATCTATCAATAATGCTGATTCACTTTTATCTTTTATTTTTTGCTGTAAATTTGCGCTTTTTTGTTTTTCTTCTTCGACTAATGTTTTACTCAAACGCTTATAATTATTTTTACGCGCTTTAATATTTTTTACTTCTTCTTTTAATGCATCAATATGACGTTGCTGATCAGCAACGTTGGTGTATGTTTTTTGAAAATCATTAAATGGATAATAGAGCTCTGGTTGTAGTTTTTTTTCTTGTTTAAAAGTTTTAAAAGATGAATCATTCAAAAAATTATCAATCTTTTTTTCTAAAGATACAAAATCATCAATTACTTTTCTACGTTCACGATCAATATCTTCTAATAATTGATCTTTCTCTTTTAAAAAACCAAGTTGTTTTTCAACAGCATCATCTTTGCCATCTTTACCAATTAATTGTGATAATTGATTAATTTGCCCTAAAGTTTCTTGTCGTTGCTTATCATTACGCGAATAAAATTGCTCACTTTCTGATTCTAATATTACTAAATTTTTTCCAACTGTTTTTTTTTGCGCTTGTTTTTCTTGAACAATATCAACAAAAAAAACAGCTGCCTTTTTACTTTTTTTAGTACCAAACAGATCACCCAAAATTGAGCATGTACTCTGATTACCAGCAAAAAGAACAATCAGTAAGAGACTGCTTATGAAACTTTTTTTCATATTTTTTCAACCATCGTAAAAAAGGTTAATGTTTTCATCTTTTTTAATGAAACATGCTCATACAATGAACAATACACCCATCGTGCAAGTTTATTGTAACACTCTAAATGTATTTTTAATGCTTCTAACTTGTCAACAGAGCATTTTTGCATATGCGATAAACAATCATGACATACCGATTCATGCTCGTAGGCAATGTCTAAAATTAAAATCAGCCTAGCGAGCAATAACCATTTATATTTATCACAAAACAATGCATGATCAACCGTGCAAACATATCGCATAAACCTCACCAATTCAACTAATGGAAAACCTGGCATTACCAAATGTGTACACAGTTCTAATAAATGATGTAAACCTACAAGATCGGTAAAATTTGTTAATGTTGGTAATTGTACATAAACAACGTTTTGCAAAAAGATTGTGCGTTTTTTTTCATACTCGTATCTAACATAACTACCAGGACTAATCTTTTTTTTACGATACCAGGCTTGCAGTTTGCCCGCATGATCATCCAAAATAGCAATACGCGACGTTTGTATATCGTGATGTAAAACAATACCGCGACCAGTTGTTACATTAATCATGAGCTCACTTTATTTACGCGTGCAAAACAAAAACACTACACTAGCAGTATAAAGAAAAATAACAAAGAGGCAGAGAGAATAGTATGAATAAAAGAAAAACTTTTAAAAACATGTTACTTCTGGCTCTTTTATGCACACAACAACACATAACGCCGTCACCACAAGTGACCATTATTTTTGTTATCGATCAACTTCCGTATTACCAAATACAAAAACTACAATCTTTTTTTACTTCGGGGCTTAAACAATTATTACAAAACGGTCGCAACTTTGTAAACGCACACATTCCTCATGGCATGCCAGCCACGTGCACTGGTCACACCGGGCTAAATACTGGCGCATTTGCGCAAGATCATGGAATTGTTGGCAATGCATGGTACACAAAAGATGGCACAAATATCGTATGCGATGATAGCAACAATCCACAAAGTGCTGTTTTTGCTGACACCGATAAAACCTACACATTCGGCAAATCTGCCTGCAATATTATGGTTGAGGGCATTTCTGATCAATTTGCGCTGGCAACGACTGAACAACAACCACGTTACTCATATGCAATTTCACTCAAAAGCCGTGCCGCAATTGCCACTGCCAACAAACTTGGCAAAGCAATCTGGTTTGATGATAAAAACAATCAATTTACTTCAAGCAAAGCATACTTTGATCGCTTACCCTCATGGCTGATTGCATTTAACAAAAAATATATGGGAAAACAGATATACGATTATGTTTGGAAGCCAAACTATTTACCCACATCATACCCTGGAGCATTAACCGATAGTTATAAAAACACGCGTATAAAACACACATTAATTGATCAACCAATCACAACGGTAAAACAATTTATGCTTACACCGCATGCCAATGATCTAACATTTAAATGCGCACAAGCATGCTTGACTGATATTTTACAAAAAGAACCTCATGCGCACGTGTTGTTGTGGGTTTGTGTAAGTAGTTTAGATAAACTTGGCCATCACTTTGGCCCAGAGAGTAAAGACGTGATCGACATGATTTATCACGTAGATCATCAAGTTGCAGAGTTTATGAACATAACAGAAAAACTTATTGATAAAGAAAAAATACTATACGCCGTCACAGCCGATCATGGCGTTGCACCAATTATTGAACATTTACAAAAAAAAGGTATCGATAACGCACATCGCATTAATGCATGTGCGCTGATAAAAAAACTTAATGATAATTTAGAAAAAAAATACAAAATAACTAATACGATCGTTGGTATGAAAAATCACCACGTGTACCTTGATCATTGCCAACTTACAAAGTTGTCACATAAAAAACAACAACAAGTTATGAACGATCTGATTTTTACTCTAGAAGAACACGATGGGATCAAAAAAGTCTGGACACAGGACGAATTGCAACAACGATATTTTAACCCATGGTCAACCGAAGGTTTTTTACAACGACAATTATTTGACAGTCGTAGCGGAAGTTTAATTATGCAAACGTTCCCGTTTACGATTATTACTAACCACAAGCAAGGCACGTCGCACAAAACACCATACAATCACAACACCCACGTGCCACTTATTTTATACCAAAAAGATGTGATCACCAACGATGGGCCAATTACCAAACGTGTTTCTACGTTACAACTGGCCAACACGCTTGCGCACCTGCTTGGCGTTGCACAACCATCAGCGTCAAAACAAAAGATTCTACCGACTATTGTTCTTGAGCAACAACAGCCTGCTCTTAATCAACCGGTTGCGCCCCCGCAAGAATCTTCGACTTTTTCTCCAGACCAAGATCAGCAATAAACGCATCAGTGTTAGGCTCGCGGCCCAAGAAGTTAACTAGCAACTCGTTAGGATCTTTTGATCCACCAGGTTGCAAAATAGTTTCAACATATTTTTGACCAATAATTGGGTCTAATAATCCATGTTCTTTAATTTGTGTAAATACATCGAGTGCAAATACTTTTGACCATAAATAACCATAATAGCGTGCGCCATAACCAGTTAAATGCCCAAACGACGCAAAAGACTTACTATCAATTTGTAAAATTTTCTCATTGCTATATTGTGCGTTCAATGTTTGCCACAACTTCTCAGGATCTTTATTTGCACCAGCTGCAAAACAATCAAGCGAAAATAATGCTAAGAAACCTTGTCCATTTATAAAACAACCTTTATTAAATTGCTTGATTGCAACAATGCGTTTTAGTTGTCGTTCAGGTAATTGCTCACCTGTTTGATAATGATGACTTATGCTACGCAAAATATCTTTATCCCACAACCATTCTTCTAACATTTGTGATGGTAGTTCTACAAAATCTGTTTTTGTATTCGTGCCTGCTTGTGTTGCAAGTTCTGTTCTGCCAAGCACATCATGCAATGCATGACCAAATTCATGAAAGAACGTTCGTACGTTTTGTCGTGTAAGCAATGATGGCTTTTTCTTTGTCGGTTTAGGAAAGTTTGCAATCACCATGCCAACGTATGGCACTGATTTATTTTTTTGTGCAAGACCAGGAATAATCGCCATAGAACACGCATGTGAAAATTTATTATCACGAGGATACAAATCAAGCAACAACGTACCAATTAATTCAGAGTTACCTTTTTTATACACTTGCACAACACGCACATCATCGTGCCACCACCCTTTACATGGCGTAAGCTCAAAACGTAAACCCATAAAGCGTTCATAAACTTCAAAAAGTTGATCAATTGTATGATCCATTGGAAAATACTCAGCAATCTTTTGTTCATCAACCAATAAATGTTTACGTTTGTACTGTTCTGCTACAAAAATAATATCCCACGGCTTTAATTTACCGTCTTGCAATGTAACCGATTCAGGTAAGTTTTGCATCAACAATTCAAGTTCATCGTCAAACTTTTCTTTACCGCGCTCAATTAAATCTAAAATAAACTTTTGTGCACGTTCTGGTGTTTGTGCCATTTCATCAGCGATGTTAAGCGCTGCATAACTTTCAAATCCAAGTAAACGTGCTAACTCGTGACGTTTTTCTATAATTGACTTCAAAATAGCTTCGTTTAACGGATACGCACAACGATTATTAGCATAATACCAACGTTCACGTGTGTCAGCTACGTTACAATTTTCCAAAACTTGTGTACGTGTTGGATAATCGGTACGTAAAATATAATTACCATCATTCATGCATTGTAATGTTTCGATAAAGTCTGGAGAAATACCATCAAGCCCTGCTTGAGTCACTTCAATCGTTGAATCATCTTGTGCAATATTTGCACCAAACTCCATGGTAAGCTCTGCTAATTCTTTTTTAAGTTCTTTTACTTGATCAAGCATTTTTTGTGGTAAATGCAAACCAGCACGCTCAAACCCATCTATCGCTTCTTTTAAAAAGTAACGCTGCGCATCATTTAATATTTCATTTTTTGCATTACCTTCAACGTACGCCTTAAACGCGTTGTATACCTTTTTATTAGAAAAAATCGCATCTTGTGAAAAACCTTGCAACTCTACAACTGCTGCTTGCGCCTTATCGCGCAAATCGGTATTAGTACTAACTAATGTCAAGCTATACAAAACACGGCCACCAAGTGCAAAATCTGATAGCCCGGCAAGCGTATCTAACGCTAACGCTGTGTTTTCAAACGTTCGCTCATCATCTTTTATCGCTAATAGCGTATCTACTTGTTGCTGCGCATCATCCATCAACGCATTCTTCATGCGATTAACTTGCCCAACCGTTGTAGGAAACAGATCAACAATATCTTCTAACTTGTACGCATGTTGGTACAATGGATTTGCATGCAATGTGCGTGAGCGCAATAATGCAAAGACAAAAACTAATGCAACTACTGCTCCAACAACAACAAATGGCAGATATTTGATCATAACAACCTTTTAGTTTTCTGATTTTTACGACACTATACTTTTAGTATAAATACTTTAGCTTTTCAAACAATATTCTACTTGCCGGTCTTCCATTTTACCTAGTTAACAACTCTAATTTTAGTTTAAGTAAAAAAATAGTTTCTGATCGCAAATGTGCCTTTACCCATACTTTTTGTTTTGCATCAAGCAATTCACCTATACCAGATAATATTCCACGATCACTCATTGCCTCTAACTCATTTATGCACTTTTGCAAAAATTGCTCAAACGATAATCCTGTTCTTTTTTGAATAACCTCTTTATTTATCGGCCAATTATTTTTTAAAAAAAACCAAACATCAAAAATATCACGATTTGTTTTTCCAAATCGTTCAATCATGGCAACCATTTTATGCGCTACAATATCTTCTTGCACCATCACCTTCATAGGAATGCCAAGATATGATTTAACTTCATAACGTGATCCAAAACTTCTTAAGTTAACTTCAACTTTTACGTTATACGCATCACGCAATTTATCGTGATACGAGAGTAAAAAAAACAAACTATATCGCTTTTCACGTGCATCTTTAAGATCCCCATAACCTTGTAGAATTTTTTTTAACTCATCAAAAACAATCTCTTTTTTCTCAAGATCTAACAAATCAAAATCTAAATCTACTGAAAAACGGGAAAGATTATAAAACAGATACACCGCAGTACCACCCTTAAAGCCCAATAATGGACCAATGGTTTTGTTGGTATAAATATCTTTCAAAATACGAATGAGAACGTTTCGATGTGTTGATGTTTCTAATGTCATTTCTTTTTCTCGCTTATGTTTAATTCTTTAACGTAACATTTTACCTGTTTTTCCATTCGCTTGTTATTGTAAAGCGGTAACAACTTTAAAATTTTATCAAAATCAAGAGGCAATAAATTATCAAAATGATAATCTTTATTAAGATACAAAGTATCTAAAAAGGCCCGCTCTTTAGACGCAATAAAATAATGCTCTTTATTCTCAACACCACCAATATTGGTAAGAATAGCATCTTTGATTTTTCTAAATGAATAACGTTGATTATCACACACAATTTCTCTTGTTTGATATGTTGCAACAAAAATAGTTGTGTAATGCTGAAAAATAATACCTTCTTGCGCTAAAACAGTCTCAAAGCTTATGTATGAAGGAGTAAATATTTTGGTCACCAATTCAAGCTTATTATAATTTTTATCTTTGGCGTAAAGACCACGACGAATCTTATGAAGAATCCCCTTTTTTACGTAATAATTCAAACGCCTCATTAAAAGATGTGGTTTTTTTTCGCCTGAAGACAAAAAGGCCTCTTGAAAGCTAAAAATGGTCGCTTTTGATTTAAGAATATCTACAATAAAATTTTCAACCATATTTCACTTATGAGCTAAACATTACAAAAATTGTTAACTTCAGCTTAAGTTTGGCACTTTTACCCATAAAAAACAATAAAATGGAGATTTTTAGAAATACTAGCTACCGCTCAATTGCTTCCATTGCTCACGCAATTTAATAGCTGTTTCAAAATCAAGGTTAGCTGCAGCGTCTTTCATCTGTTTTTCTAACATAATAAGTTGTTTGTGCAGATCGCCAGTCATAGCAAGATTGTCTTTTTTCTTTTTCTTTTTATTAAACTTCGATGCTGCGGCAATTGCTGATTGCAGATCGCCAATGCTTTTTTTAACTTCACGTTGCACTGTTTGTGGTGTGATGCCATGCTTTTTATTGTGCGCTTCTTGTTTTTCACGACGACGCGAAGTTTCTTCCATCGCACCACGCATAGATTTTGTAATTTTATCAGCGTACAACAACACTTTAGCTTCAACGTTGCGTGCTGCACGGCCAGCAATCTGAATAATTGAGCGTTTATCACGTAAGAAACTCTCGATATCAGCATCCATAATCGCCACAAGAGCAACTTCAGGTAGATCGATCCCTTCACGCAATAAGTTGACGCCAACCAAACAATCAAAGACGCCAAGGCGTAACTTTTGCAACAATTCGGTCCGTTGCGGAGTTTTAAGATCGCTGTGTAAATAACAAACTTTTAATTGTTGTTCTTCTAAATATTCTGCTAACTCTTCTGCTAAACGTTTGGTCAACACCATAACCAATGAACGAAAACCATTGTCACGAGTTTGTTTGATCTCTGCTACTAAATGATCAAGTTGTCCAATGCGTGGAACAATGTAAAGATGAGGGTCAACGAGTCCTGTTGGACGAATAACTTGTTCGACAATATTGTCAGAAATTTCTACTTCGTACGGCCCAGGAGTTGCTGAGACAAAAATAACATCATTAAAATAGCGTTCAATTTCAGAAAATTGTAATGGCCGATTATCACGTGCTGACGGAAGCCTAAAACCAAATTCAATTAACGACCTTTTACGTGCTTGATCACCAGCGTACATGCCACGTAGTTGTGGAATAGCAATGTGTGACTCATCAACTAAAAACAGAAACTCTTTTGGAAAGAAGTCTAACAAGCAATGCGGTGCTACACCACGCTGACGACCATCAAAGTGTGATGAATAATTTTCAATACCTGAGCAATAGCCGGTCTCTTGCAACATTTCAACATCTCTGCCAATGCGTTGCGAAAGTCGATCACGAATATGTTCTTTTTCAATTGTTGGTAACGTACGTTGTAATTCATCTTTTATGCTAGCAATCGCTACTTGTTGACGATCAGGTGGCGTTACAAAATGTTTTGCGGGGAAAATCAACGTGTTATCAAGATTCATGACCACATTATTATTTTGACGATGTACCCATTGCAATTCATCAATCGTGTCGCCAAAAAGTTCGATCCGTAGTTTATCTTTTTGATACGGCAGCACAACGTCAACATAATCACCACGAACTTGAAACGTACCAGAAACAACGTCATGATCGTTACGTTTATACTGAATTGCTACCAACTTTCCCAATAACGCATGACGATCAATCTTTTGCCCAACAGCTAATGAAAACGCTAAATTTTTATAATCTGTTGGATTTCCCAATGAGTAAATTGCTGAAACTGATGCGATAACAATCGTGTCTGGACGGTTAATCAGCGATGCGGTAGTCTCCACACGCAAACGCTCAATCTCTGTATTAATCTTTGTTTCTTTGGGAATGTAGATATCTTGATTAGGCAAATATGATTCTGGCTGGTAATAATCGTAATAACTCACAAAATAACAAACTTTATTCTCAGGGAAGAATAAAGAAAATTCTTCGTATAATTGCGCTGCAAGCGTTTTGTTTGGTGAGAGCACCAACACTGGTTTTGTTTGTTGTGCTATCACTTGCGCCATGGTGTATGTTTTGCCTGAGCCAGTAACGCCCAACAACGTTGAAATACCCGGGCGAGACTTTGTCAGCTGCTTTATCGCTTTTGGTTGATCGCCAGATGGGGCAAATGGCGTATGTAGTTTAAATAACGGTGTTTTCATAACCTCACACACTTGTATTTTTATAAGCTTTCATTACAATTATAACAAAATTTTTTATATTTTTTTACTCAAATTAGATACGTTCGCCATACTTCGGGCCCTTTTTTATTGCCAATTATTATTTCGTTAACTCCAAATACAAACTATGCAACTGCCGCCCAATGGTAAACGTTGTATAATTTCGTGATGTTTCATACGCGCCCTCTTGCAGCTGCGCATACAAACTCTGATTCCGCATTAAACGCTTTACCACATCTGCCATTTGTGGCAAATCATCAACAATAAACCCATTTACGCCATCAACAACAATGTCACGTTGCCCGGGGCCGTCTAACGCAATAACTGGCGTTGAGCAACTCATGCTTTCTGCCAACACAAGCCCTTGGGTATCGGTGCGTGATGTGAACAAAAAACAATGTGCTGCTTGATATGCTTTGCGTAACAATGATTTTTCTGGTTTGTACAAAAAAGTTACACGATCTGGTTCTAATTTCAATTCCTCAAACGCATAACGCTTAAGCTCGGGGTACAAAATACCATAACCAACTAAAATTAAGGTCACGTTACGCGGAAGCAGCGTCATAAGATCAAGTAATGCATGAACATTCTTTTCTGGCACAAATCTGCTAACTGCTACTAACTTGAAAGCACCTTTTTTATACGGTTTTTGAATGTTTTTTTCTTGCTTTTCAAACAATTCCATTATTGGTGAGGGTAAACAAGTGACCGGTGTGACAACTTGTTTGTTTTGTAATAAGTTTTTTACGGTGCTGCTTGGCGCAATAATATGATCAACGTTGTTGCAATAGTTTGTAACCAACGAATTGGTAACTTTTTTTACCCATGGCTGATACAACGGCACGTAATGAGAAAAATCTTCGTACATCGTGTGATGCGTAAAAATAATTGGCACGTCGTACATGCGCGCAATCTTTTGTGCATGCCAACCAAGACCAAACGGATGGTGCGAATGCACAACATCAGGCAATTCTACCTGCATAATCTCATCTATTTGTTTAAGCGCTCGCCATGGAATACCAATGGGATTTTGACGATGATAAAACTTTATCTGGCACCGCAACCGATGCACATACGGCAAATCATGATAATGTTTACCATCAAAATCTAATGTTATCACCGTCACTTTATGCCCATATTTTTGTAAAGCCGAAATTGTCGCTTTTATCGAGCTAACAACACCAGCGCCGTACGGCGTAAAGTTATTGGTGATAAATACAATCTTCATGAAAATGTGCCCCACTAATGAGTTAATCTCATTAATTTAGTGTACGTTCTTTTGCAACTCTTGCAATACCAATTAATTATTTGTTATTTTCTAATATGAATAAACTACTTAAGGGGAAATGGAAGGTTTATGAAAAAAATTATAAGAAATATTATTCTATTTTGGTGTTTATTTTGTCACAGCACAATAAAACCTCTTATACCAATTTATCCATTATCAAAAACCGGTGTACCCGAGTTTAAAACCTATCTTTTATACCACGACAAAAACAAAACTATCTTAAGCATCGAAAGCACAATTGATCTTGTCAGCAATGTATACCAGCAACCTCAGCAAGCTGCTTTTTTTAGACTGTTTTTTCCACCAGAAGAACAATTACGTGAAGTAATGCAGAGAACAAACGAATTTTACAAAAAAAAATATAGTGAAACACAAAATCCAAAATATAACAAAGTACCTTTTGCCAACATAAATAATCGTTTATTAATTGATTTCACCAGATGGCGACAAACATACTCACAAATTGATGCACAGTTTCAAGAAATTCCTCGTGATCCACAAAGACAAGCACAATCTTTACTACAAGCCAAACCTGAAGAAAAAGAGTTGTACGAAGGATTATTCATAACAATTACTCTTGTTGATGAAATAAACAAAATTATCACGTCAATCCCAACAAATGTGTATACCCCACGACAATTGATTCTTAATCGCTACGATGATTACATAAAATTGTATCTTGCAATCACCACTCTTGCACAATCCCTTACTCCTGACCTTGCGTTTACGCCATTAGGTCAAGAACACTTAAAATACATCACACCTGAAACAAAAACGTGGTTTCAAGAATGGAAAAAAACCATCTTTATCGCTAGTGCCGGTGTCGGTCTTGCTGGCATTGCTGGCCTTGGATTATACGCAGCAAAAGAAGGCAAGCTCGGTGAAGGGGTACAACAATTTACTGAAAAAACTTTTGAAAAGGGAGTTGAGCTTGGCGGGAAAGTTGTAGAAATAGGTAAAGAACAAATACACAAAGCTGGATTTGAAAGTGTCGCTGATGTTGGTAAGGCTGCTGCATGGAAAGTTGGAATGGGTACCGTGACGGGAACCGCAACAGGTCTTGCAATAGGAACAGGAATGCAAGTACTTGCTCCATACATTGATCAAGAAGTACTTCAAACACAAGGAGCCATAATAGCATTGCCAATGGCACTCGCAAAAGCAGCAGAAGAAGGAATCAGTAGTGAAGAATTAACAAAAGCAGTAGAAAAAACTATCACTATAGAAAAAACTATGCAAGCAGCTAAACAAAGTGTCAAAAGCAGTCTTGTTGGACTTGCAATGGGGGTACCACTCTTTTACACATCACGCGGAACCCAATATTTGTTATCTCAATCTCCTGAGCGTGTTCAGATGTTTATTAAAACAACTCGCAAATGGTTAAATAAAAGAAATTTTGTAAACAGTCGTGTTCGTGAAACTCTCAGTGGTGGTGCAACAGGTGCAGCACGAGCTGTATTTAATAATGCAAAAGCCCACGCAAGAGCTGAAGGCTCACGTACTGATCGATTAAAATCATTTATTAGAACTACTCCTAGTCACGCGGCTCTTTCTGGTACTTTTTCAGGAGTACAAAAAGCGGCTAGTGGCACTGCATGGTGGACAGCTGGATTACCAATAAGAGGAGCACAATGGAGCTATGAAAAACTTCCATCATTTAAAACTAATCAACCAATTCCTATAGATTTACCAAAGTAAAACAATAAATAGCCCACAACCTAAAAAGCCGTAAAATTGCCATGTTGGGTGATAATTTATCATGTATTCCAGTAGCCCCGCACAAGTTCTGATACCGCGCCATAGCTCTGTGAGCGACGGCGGGTGAATGAATCTTTTGGATTGGCGCGAAAAGACAATCAACACCCGAAACCAAAGAAGAACAATAAAAAAAGAAGATGGGCGAACCTCATCTTCTTTATCTTTTAATCACAAATTTACTAAATTATTAAATATTTCCCGGAAGACCTAACTGCGTAAACAAGCTACCTACAAAATTTCCTTTAAAATCTTGTAATACTTTTTCAAACGTATTATAAAATTTTGCTTCTTTCTTATTGTTACGCTTTACACTCGCAAGCAAATTTTCAATCAATCCATCATCAATTACACTTGTTCTGCCATACTTATCACCTGTATTAAGACGCTTCCAACGCATTAAAAAGAAACGTATTTTATTACGCTCTTTATCACTTAAAGAAACAACGCATTCTTGTCCGCCTTCACGTTTTATATACGTTACTTCTTTTTTATTTTTAGGCACACCGTACAATGGAAAGCATTCTTTTTTATATGCATGAATCACATAAATAGAAGAACACACCAACAGCGCTATTAGCACTCTGTATGTAACATTTAATTTTTTTATCATTACAACCTCCAATTTTACTGGTGCTTTTATCCATCCGTATACCCGCGAGCCGAAAAATAATACTCCACAACTCGCCTCGAGTATACATGCTCAATGCACTTACGCACAAAAGCACCAAATTTTGTATTCAAAAGATAATTTAATGGCACTCTGCACAACTTCAATAAACATTGACCATCTTAACGATAGCCAAAGCTATTGCTCCGCTTTGACACGTAAGTTACGCAGTAGCACCAAACTTTTTTGTTCAAATATCTTATCTAACTTTAGGTTACTCAAAACAAAGCCTGAAAATCAACAGTTTTACAAAATTTTTTCAAATTGGCGATCTAGCGCAATTATTACAAAACTAATTATTATGGAAATTGCGAAATATTCAGTTTTTGCCAGTCATCATCAAATTTTTTTACCCCATCTTGGGTGACCAAATGATGCGTCATTTTATGCATAACGCCCTCTGGCACGGTGATAATATCTGCTCCTGCGCGCAATGCCTCGTGCACATGACGCACATGCCGCATAGAAGCAGCTAAAATAGCGGTAGAAAAGCCATATCGATCAAAAACTTGGCGAAGTTCGTATAACAGCGTTGTGCCATCAACATCGATGTCATCCCAGCGGCCCACAAAGGGCGAAACGTAATACGCACCAATTTTTGCCATCATTACTGCTTGCACTAGCGTAAAGACTAACGTGACGTTTATTCGCACACCTTTTTGTGAAAGTTGCCGAATAACATGAAAATACTTTTGCTCACATGGAATCTTTACCACCACATTGTTTGCAATCGCCGCAATACGCTCTGCTTGTTGCAAAACATTTTGTGGTTCTTTCTCGGTCACTTCTACGCTAATCTCACCATTGGGCAACAACGCACAAATCTTTTTTATAATTTCTAGTGGTGGTTCTTGTTGCTTACTCAAATGAGTAGGATTAGTTGTAATGCCGTCAATTAATCCTGTAGTGATCCATTTTTCTATTTCGGCAATATTGCCAGTGTCTAAAAATAATTTCATGCTCACAATCCGTTTTTGTTCGTTTTTAATTATTTATCTTCTACCAACTTGCATATCAATGATGCAATACACAACGTCTCTTTACTAAAAATTTTTTTTAAGTAAACAACTGCATTAATTTTTGTTTGCATAAACGCTGTGACTGCTTGCAATACCGCTTCTGGCAATTTTATTTTACTGCGCCAACTAGTGTGCCAATAATGAACAGCAAAGGTTTCACGACGATTCCATTTTTCAATATTTTTGTCATTAAATTTTTCACCTTGTGGCCATGGATAAAAATAATTGACAGGGAACGCAACCGCTCTACCCGCATTTTTGGCACACTTTGCAAACGCATATGCTAGTCTAAACGGCCCAGTGGTTAATAAAATATTATGTTCAGCACTACAATTATGTTCTTCATAAATATTTAAGGTCTCGATGCATTCTTTTAAAATAATATTGCCTGGTGCTGAACCAATTAATCCATTATACGTTGCAAATGTTTTAGAATATGCAAGACCTGTATAAAAATCTAAGCAATGATGAAATACATCAAATGGACGCAAACAAACAAAATCAGTGTCAACGTACAACCCACCAAGGCGATACAAAATTTCATACCGTGCAATATCTGACTTTTGTCCATAATTGGTACTTGCATCGTACATTTCTTTATTTTGCAGACCAAATTCTTCGATCTCTTTTTCTGTCCACAACATAAATTCCCAATCAGGATGATAATCCATCCATGTTTGACGAAATTCTTTGTATAATTCTGGAAACGGACCACCAAGCCAAATATGATGAATTTTTTTTGGAATTCTTGGTTTTTTTTGATAATCAACGTCATACACTGCATACATTTTATACAAACGTTTTACTTGTGCCCAAGCAGGATCTTCTATTGTCCAGACTTGACGATACCATTTAAAATTACTCATTGCAGAGTCAAAATTGACGCCAAAACCTTTTGGCAACATTCCGTTTATCGCAATTGTATAAATAAACAACAAAAAGATTAAACGATAACTCCCCTTCATAAACCTCTTCCTAAAAGATTTTTTTTATCGCTTATGTTGTTTGCAATCGCCACAATACGCTCTGCTTGTTGCAAAACGTTTTGTGGTTCTTTCTCGATCACTTCTACGCTAATCTCACCATTGGGCAACAACGCACAAATCTTTTTTATAATTTCTAGTGGTGATTTTTGTTGTTTACTCAAATGAGTAAAATTAGTTGTAATGCCATCAATTAATCCTGTAGCGATCCATTTTTCTATTTCTGCAACATTGCCAGTGTCTAAAAATAATTTCATGCTCACAATCCGTTTTTGTTCATTTTTAATTATTTATCTTCTTGTTTTTCTTCTTCGTCTTCTATTCTTTCTGCGTCGTCTTTTTTTATCCAGCCGCCAATCAGGATGCCAACTTGCATGCCAATAATGCAATGCAAAAGTTTCTGGGCGATACCACTTTTCTAAATTATTTGGGTTTTTCCGTTCACTATTGGGCCATGGATAAAAATAATTTACAGGGAATGCAACTGCTCGGCCTGCAAATTCTGCTTTTTTTACAAAACAACGAGCCAAGTGTATTGGGCCAGTTGTATAAAGGATATTTGAAAGAGGATCTTTATGATACTTATGATAAATATTTAATGTTTCGATACATTCTTTTAAAATTGAATTACCCGGGGCTGAACCAATTAATCCATTGTATGTTTCAAATTTTCTTGAATAACCAATACCTGTGTAAAAATCAAAACAATGATGAAAAACATCAAACGGATACAAACAAACAAAATCAGTATCAACGTACAACCCACCGAGGCGATATAAAATCTCATACCGTGCAATGTCTGCTTTTTGCGCATAATTTTTACTTGCATCGTACATTTCTTTATTTTGTAAACCAAATTCTTTTATTTCTTTTTCTGTCCATAAAATATATTCCCAATCAGGATGATGTTTTAACCATGTTTGCTGATACTCTCTACACTTTTCTGGCAATGGACTACCAAGCCATATTTGATGAATTGTTTTTGGAATACATGGTTGCTCTTGATAATCAAGA
Organism: bacterium; assembly: GCA_030626185.1. Classification (GTDB taxonomy): domain Bacteria; phylum Babelota; class Babeliae; order Babelales; family Vermiphilaceae; genus DAOUPL01. Next base: position 19,421 of record DAOUPL010000004.1, read on the forward strand.
TCTTCTATCACATGCTTTTCGTACAATTCTTTTACTAGCGTCCGTGCAGGATCATTTATAGCCCAATTTTTTTGATGCTGAGCATAATTACTCATTGCTGCATCAAAATTAACGCCAAAACCTTTTGGCAATGACGCATTTATTACAACTACATAACTAAATAACAAAAAGATTAAACGATAACTCCCCTTCATAAATCTCTTCCTAAAAGATTTTTTTATCGCTTATGTTGTTTGTACAGCGTAAATAACGCACGTAACATATTCATGCCACCACCAAGCGTCAGCTTACTTCCCGCCTGATCATACCATGTTGTTGGTATCTCTTTGATAGAGAATTTATATTTTTCACATAAAAACAGTAATTCTACGTCAATTGCCCAATGTTTTACCGTAAGTTCATGCGCAACGCGCTCGATAACTTCACGCGTAAAAAGTTTTGCACCACACTGTAAATCATAGTACGAAACACCAAACAATAGTTTTACGAGTGGTTCATAAATAACTAAACTTCCCACACGTTTATACCATGGACGCTTAGGCGAAATACGTGATTCTGGCATGTATCTACTGGCAATAACTCCATCACAATCATCGATAGAAACAACTAACTGATAAAATGCTTCTGGCGACGTTGCACCATCAGCATCTACAAAGCCAATACAATCATACAATCCACGCAATGTGTGCACAAACCCTGCTTTTAAAGCTCGCCCTTTACCACCATCTTTAATGATTACCAAATGAACATCGCTATGCGTTGCGACAATCTTTTTTACTACACCGACGGTATCATCGGTACAAGCGTTTGGCACAACAATAAAAGTGATAACTACCTTTTTTTGTGCAAAATAATCTGCATAATCTTGTAATGTTTTAGCAATACGTTGTTCTTCGTTATGTGCTGGTATAACTAATGCAATGTGCATAATGATGTCCTTTTGTTTATGATTCTGCTGAATCGTAGACTAGCGCATCAAAATAATAATGCAAAGTAAAAAATTTTATTTTAAATTTCACAAAAATCACACCAAAAACTAACAAGTAGAAAAAAAAGCTAATTTTCGGCATACTTTAATCATGAAAGTACTCAAAAGTCACGAATTACTCCCATTGGCAAAAACCTATTTACCACAAAATGCTTTGGTAATAGAAGCTGGTGCATTCAATGGCAAAGATAGTATTATCATCACGCAACAGATGCCAAAATCAACTGTTTATGCTTTTGAACCGGTGCCAAAACTTTTTACAACGTTACAAAAAAATACTACGTTGCACAAAAATATTCATTGTTTTAACACCGCATTGAGCAATCGTAACGGCAATGCAAAATTTTATTGTTCAGAAAAACCAAATAAACCCAATATTCCATCACAAGCAGGATCGTTGCATGCGCCAAAAGAACGTTTAAAATGGTCTCCTATTATTTTTCCACACACAATCGAAGTACAAACAATCACCATTGATTCATGGGCACAACAACACAATGTCACTCACATAGATTTTATGTGGCTCGATATGCAAGGGCACGAACTTGCTGCACTTTCTGCTGCAACAAACATATTGCAAACAACGCGTGCATTAATAATCGAAGTTTCATTTATTGAAGGCTACGAAAATCAACCACTTGCTGATGACGTAATAACATTTATGAAAAATTATAACTTTACTCCTATTGCACGAAACTTTGTCGATACAAAAAGCTGGTTTTTTGGCAATATTCTATTTGTGCGTAACGATCTGATATAAATTACACAAATGTTGGCCCTACTAAATATCGTTGACGGTTATATCGACGAAGCAGCACATGAGAAATTGCTCTACGACGCCGTCTTGAGTTGTGTTTCATGTTTGGACCAATTACCAACTTAAAAAATCCTAATCGTTCAGCAAAAATAGAAAAATGTGATTGTGGACGAATAAGCACATCGAATTGCATCATATCAAAAAAATCTTGTAACACATTTGCATTGTGTTTATTTCGTTCAGTACGACAACCAAAATGTATATTTTTGTAATCACTAAACTCTCGTTGTAACACAGCGCACAAATTTATTGGCTTGGCGTCATCGGTAAAAATATGTACGTACAACGTTTTTTCTGGATACAATTCAATAACCTTTTTTAATTGATTAATGTAATATCCCACAGGTGGAAAATGATAAGGACGCCTTCTTTTTACTCCTGAAGTATCAACGCGAAAACCACCACCACGACGAATATGAAGAGCAACTGAGATATCTGCTTGTGGAAAGACTGATGCGTTATATTCTTTTGGTTTAATTCCTGCACGAACCAACGTTAAAAACTCTTTATCGCGCCAATCAATATGTGGATCAGTTTCCCACTGCGTTGTGTATAATACATTGTCTTCTTTGGTAATATTGTTTCTTAATCTTGTTGGAAGTAAAATCTTTTTTTTATAATCAGACTTTGGTAATTTAAGCATGTTACTTATCACCAAAAATTCAGAGTAATTAAACGGCGCATAACAAAATATAAGATGATCATGTTTATACGCTAACCACCATGCACGAAAGAGCGAACGAAAATTATCACCAAGGCGCCCACCATTCCATCGGGGAATAATATCAGCAGCACTGTTCACAAACATGCTACTCAAAAACAAAAATATTATTAACAAATTCTTCATTTTGTGCTCTCTTTTTTTTTATGGTTCAACAAAAGACAATTTTTATAGGATTATTATGTATTTTTTTTTATTTTCACTATGTTTTTCATTCTTTAGCTACGCAGAACAATCTGATAAACAAAATACTGTTCATTTACCAACACAAAACTATCTTAATAAAGATCCTGTACCACTAGAATATACCTGCTATAAATTATTAAAAGAAAAACCTATTAAAAATGTTAACTATTTTGCATTTGGATGGGTCCATGCAGTAAACAAAGACAAAACAAGAAAAATTATTAATCAAATAAGCAAAACACGTTGTGAAGGTGGTTTTACCATTTGTCAGTGTCTTCCAGAACGCATTATTCCCACATTAAAAAAAATTGGTATTGACACCCTGTTTACTCCACATGTTATAAAAAACAAAACATACGACATAAACGTAATAGCAATGCCACACTTTCCTATGAATGGTATTAATTGGGACACATTACCTAAAAAAAATATTTTTTATTCATTTATTGGTTACGCTAGCTACCAGCTTCGTAAAACTATTTTTCAAATAAAACATCCACCTAATACAGTAATTAAAAAACGCCACGCTTTTCATTATTTTGTTAACAAAAGAAAAAGAAGAGCTCAAGAATACTCTAATATTTTACAAAGATCACGTTTTTCACTCTGTCCTCGTGGTTTTAGCCCACCAACTATGCGTTTTTGGGAATCGCTAGGCTGTGGAGCAATTCCTGTCTCTATTGCTGATGATTTGGTGTTACCATCCGGTTTTAACTGGGAGGAATGTGTAGTATTTGTAGCAGAAAAAGATATTTTTAAAATTCCTGCAATACTTGCACAAATTACTCCAGAACAAGAAGAGCAAATGAGACAAAAATGCTTTGAAGCATATGAACAATTTTCTGGTAAAAATTTAATTAGCGTTATTCGGCAGCATTATGAAAACAAATAAAAAAATTATAAATATTTGGTTATTTCTACTTTATTTTTCATTACTTAATTGCACACCAAAAAACGAAACTACTTCTAAACAAAACAAACAACTAACTATTCACTTGGCTGACCCAAACTATATCACTAATTACTACATCCCTCTTGAGCAAACTTGTTATGAGTTACTAAAAAAAAATCCAATACAAAAAAATATTAACTATCTTGCTGTTGGTTGGAAATATGGAATCGATAATGGCAGATTAAAACACATTATAAAAAACTTAGAAAATAAACATTTTGATGGCGGTTTTACCGTATGCCAGCATATTCACCCTGAAGTAATTATTCCACTACTTAAAAAAATTGGCATTGACACACTGTTTACTCCACATGTTGATAACAATAAAAAATATGCTATTACCGTATTACCATTACCACACTTTGCAATGAACGGCACACAATTTAAAGAACTTCCTGATAAAGATATTCTTTATTCGTTTATTGGGTTTGTAAGTTGTAGGTTTCGTAAAAAAATTTTTCAAATCAAAAATCCAATTAATACTGTGATTAAACCTCGTCGAACATGGCATTTTACTTCGCTTAAAAAAAAACATGGCTATGCAAACGAATACAATAATGTGTTACAACGATCGCGATTTTCTCTTTGCCCTCGCGGCAGCGGCCCATCCACACTACGCTTTTGGGAATCATTAGCGTGCGGCTCTATTCCAGTTTCTATTGCTGATAATCTTATACTGCCTGATGGTTTTAATTGGGAGCAATGCGTGGTATTTGTTGCAGAAAAAAATATTCTTAAAATTCCCGAAATTTTAGCACAAATCACACCCGAACAAGAAAAACAAATGAGACAAAAATGCTTTGAGGCGTATGCATTGTTTTCTGGCGAAAATTTAGTTAGCACTATTCGTCAGCATTACGCATAACAATTGTTACAACTCATTATTTGTGTTACAACTTACACAGAAAAACTTATAACACGATACAAAAGGAATATGAATGAAGCGTTACATTGTTGTGTATCTTACGCTATATCTTATCTCTTGTTCAATTCAAACATCAGAGTTTCCATTTTATTTAAATAGAGAACGAATAGATCAAATGGGAGAAATAATTGATGATGTAAAAACTGCTTTGGAACGTTTCAATGACATAAATCCAAATCAAGGTATTGTGCTCGCGTATATGAAAATAGAAGAAAACCTTGATAATGCAATTATACCTGATGATATTAACTCTTTAATTACCAGTACACTTGTCTATCTTTTTACTTGCCCAGAAATCCCAAAGATAAAAGATGCCTTTCTTGAAAATAACGAAAGCTTATTTATAGAAGAATATTATAGCAAGAAGCACTTAGGTTTGCGCAAATTTTTAATTTTTGAACAATAATGATAAACTTTTTCTAAGTTATAGGAGATGATTTATGTTATTGAGCTCTGATTTAAGAAAAAGAGTTA
>DAOUPL010000038.1 GCA_030626185.1 bacterium
AAAAGGTTATCGAAGAATTAAAAAATACTGGTTTATTAATAAATCAAAAAGAAATTTCTCATTCGGTTAACGTGCACGAACGCTGCCAAAGACCAATCGAATATTTGATGGTTTCACAATGGTTTATAAATATTTTAGAGCACAAACAAACATTTTTAGATCTAGCAGAGCAAGTTGAGTGGTACCCAGCATTTATGAAATCACGCTACATCGATTGGGTAAGCAACTTAAGTTGGGATTGGGGCATCTCTCGTCAACGTTTTTTTGGCATTCCATTCCCGGTTTGGCATCGTCTTGATTGTGATCACATAATTATTGCTGATGCAAAAAATTTACCAATTGATCCTCATGAAACTGCACCAGAAAGTTGCACGAAATGCGCGAGTGCAAACTTTGCACCAGAAAATGATGTGATGGATACTTGGAATACTTCATCGTTGTCACCGTACATCTGTCAGCAATTGTTTGAAAAAGGTTCTTACAACATTGTTAGTGAAAAACAATCATCCTTTATCCCAATGAGCATGCGCCCACAAGCGCACGACATTATTCGTACCTGGGCATTTTACACGATTGTAAAATCATGGATGCATCACAAAACTATTCCATGGAAAAAGATTGTAATCTCTGGGCATGTGCTAAATGGCAAAAGTGAAAAATTATCAAAATCAAAAGGTAACGCTGCCCATACACCACAACAATTGCTCAAACAATATTCTGCTGACGCGATTCGTTATTGGACAGCCTCGGGCAACCTAGGCCACGATATTGCCTTTTCTGAAGAACAGATAAAAATTGGCCGCAAATTGGTTACCAAGTTGTGGAATGCATTTAGATTCACCAAAGAACACATTGCTGATGCGCCACAAACCGTGCCTGCAAACATTGATACCGTTAATAGTTGGTTGTTACATCAGACAAGTAAAACATTTGATGAATTTCAACGGTATTTTGCAAAACAAGAGTTTGGCCTTGCGCTCAACATTGTAGAACAGTTTTTTTGGCATACGTTTTGTGACACCTATTTAGAATTGATTAAACATCAACTTTTCAATGTGGCAGATTATGATGCAACAACTGTTGCAACAACAAAGTGGACTCTCCATCACGTTGGTATGCGTATTTTACAATTGTATGCGCCGTACGTGCCACACATCACCGATGCGATTTATCAAGAAGTATTTGTCGACAACTCATCATCACTACACAACACTAAGTTTGCTGATGCACAACAATCGTTCAGTTTTGATGACAGCATTGCAACAATGAACGTGATAAATACTGTTGTCAGCACCATGCGTAAACTAAAGTCTGATCATCAACTGTCGCTCAAAACGCCACTTAACGCATTAACGATAACAATAAATGATCCACAAGTTGCACAACAGATTGCACAACATCAACAAATGATTAAAGGTGTTGCACAAGCAGAAAGTATTACAATTAACGATAGTACTGAGCTCGCACAAAATAGTTCAGAACTTAAAGAAATCGAAGGCGCATGGCGCATGAAAATTGAGTTAGTTGTATGATCACGATCAAAAACACACAAAAAGATGTGTTACTTGATGAAAAAGTAATTACACAACAACTAGAAAAGATTCGTAACCTAATCGGTTATGAATCTTTCTCATTAACTATTTGGTTTTCCACCAAAGATGAAATACAACAATTAAACAAACAATTTCGTCACAAAGATATGGTGACTGATATTATTTCGTTCCCTTATCACGCAAGCGCAACACCAGAAAAAAAAATTGTGCCACAAAGCGATGATGATAAACATTTGGGCGATATTATCATTTGCCCTGACAAAGTTACACAAGACGCACCAAATTATGAACAAACGTTTGATGAACGCTTACGCGATCTTCTTGTGCACGGCACGCTGCACTTAATTGGCTACGATCATATTGATGATGATGACTATGCGGTTATGCGGGCAAAGGAACAAATGATTATTAATCAGTTGTAGTTCTCATCGATGCAATCATCAAAGCTGTAATTCCATTATAATATTGCAAATCAAGATTAGCACCATGCTCAAGTAATAATTGCACAACATCAGCATGATTATTTATTATTGCAAATATCAAAGCTGTCAAACCACCATTACTTTGCACATTTACATCAGCACCACGCTCAAGTAATAATTGCACAACATCAGCATGATTTTTTATTACTGCAACTATCAAAGCTGTCAAACCATTATTATTTTGCACATTTACATTAATATTATTATGGTTTAGCAACGCTTGAACAGTTTCTAAATTGTTCTCAATTTTCACTGCAAATATCAAAATAGTTTCACCGTAATTATCTTGAATATTTACATTAATATCATTATGACCTAGAAACGCTTGAACAATTGACAAATTATTCGCATGACTCACTGTATGCATCAGTGCTGTTAAACCACCATTATCTTGAATGTTTATATCAATATCATCATGGTTTAGCAACGCTTGAACAGTTTTTAAATTGTTCTCAATTTTCACTGCATACATCAACGCCATAAACCCATCATTATCTTGTATATTCACATCAATGTCATTACGGCCTAACAATGCTTGAACGTTTGCTAAATTATTCTCAACCATCACTGCATTCATCAGTGCTGTAAAACCATCATTATCTTGACTATTCACATTTATTCCTGGTGTTTCTAAAGCAAACATAAGCTGCGTTAAGCTATCAGGATCCCTTGCAAAGGCCATTAAACGTTCATGATATCCGATGAATCCTGAAATACCCATTGAGCTTAAGATAGGATCTCCTGTAAGAAATCTAGGATCTTGACCGCAAAAAGTACTACCAAAACTAAAAAATAAACTAAAAAAAGCTAATAGATAAATTTTCTTCATAATTTCCTCCATTATTTTATCTTGTTGCACAAACGTGATGAAAACCTCATTAAATATAACAAAAAAATAGACCAAGCAAAATACCTTGGAAAATTATACCCAAAGAGATTGTGAATGTCTTAGTAAATTACGCTATAATACTCAATATTTGTTGTGCGTTACACTTAATTAGCCAAAATTCAGTGTTTATTGTGTAGGTTGGCAAAATCGGGTAAATATTTTAGAAATACTTGAGGAAAACTTTTGTGCTACAGTTTGCATCACAGCTCCCATCTTTTCACTTCTCAAAAACATATAAAGAAGTTGACCAGATAACAAAATAAACATTCCAGAAGAAATAATAAAACGCTTACGTGCTTGCGCAGTTATTAAGCGTGGATTTAAACGCAATGCACGCCACACAAGATAATTATTAACCCTATAGTTACCAAACTTTGCAGCGTAATCCAACGCTGTCCAATTATTATCATTATCAGATAAACTCAAATCAGCACCTGCTGCAAGCAGTAACTTAACGCAACCAAGTCTAGACTGTTGTGCTGCATGCATTAATGGTGTTTTTCCATTATTATCTGCAAGATCAATATTTATACCTTGCGCACCTAACAATGCTTGCACACTTTCTTGATTATTATCATAACTTACTGCATACATTAACGCTGTATTGCCCAAATTATCTTGTAAATTGACTTGTACATTGGGATTATTTAACGCTTGTAGCACTTGTTGATGACCTTCAGGACGATTTACAACAAACATCAACCAGGTAACATTATTATCACCATATCGCTGATTGGGATCTGGGTTTTCTACTTCAGGTATTTCTGCTAACCCTGCATTCAATAAAGCATTTTCATCTATTTGTTCTTGAGATATTTCTGGAAGCTGACCTTGGCCTTGACTCGCAAAACAACCAACAAAACAAAAAAGCAAACTTAACAAAATTAATCTATAATTATTCTTCACCACTTCCTCACATTTTACGGCAAAAGATTATACTTAATCACAAGTTTTTGTTGTTCTGGCGTCAACTCATAATAAGACATCACATCAAAATCAAACTGACCTTTTTGCTCTACTAAAAATTTCACTATTTTTTCGTGCCCATTGGCAACTGCATACATCAGCGACGTAAAGCCTTGATTGTCTTTAACATTAATATTTGCGCGATAAGAAACTAAGTAATTTACGAGAAAAAGATCGCCAATTTGTGATGCAAACATTAATGGAGTAAACCCATTATTATCAGATTGATTAATATCAACTCCCAAGCTTAACAAAAATTTAATTATTGGATAATTTTTACCCAGTACCGCATGCATAAACAAGCTGGATCCATTATCATCAGTAGCCTGATAATCAGCACCACGAGATGATAATAAAAAATTCATTGTTGCAGGATTACCACTATGCGCTGCATACATGAGCGTTGTTTGATTTTCACTATCTGGAAACCTAATATTCACTTCAAAACCTGCACGCTCTGCTGTATGCAACATTTCAACTTCTCCATTATACGCAGCATCTCTTATAAATAATTTTTTCTGCTCTGGCGTTAGTGCATCACTAGCAAGATAATCAATCAAAACAAAATCATCTTGTACGTTCTCCACAAATTTATCAATTGTATCATCATCATCAAAAACTAATTCTGCGAAATCTTTTAAAAATTTTAGCCACTTAAGATAATAATCACCAAAATTTGGATCATTATCTTGTAATAGTTGTGCAATTTCTGGATAGTTAAATAATTTTGCATAAAACCACGCCTTAAAATCACGATTATCACGAATATCGATATTCGCACCTCGATTTATTAATAATTCTACAACATTTTTATCTTCTTTAATTGTCGCTATTATCAATGCAGACATACCTGTTTTTGGATCTTGATAATCAATATCAAGACCGTAAGATAACAACAAAACAAGTGGTGTATTTCCTATTAATACCGCCATTATCCATAAAGAATAAAGATGAGCTATAGATCTCGTAGAAGAACCATTTTTAAGTAAGTGATATACGAGTTCTGAATTTTGTTGTTCAGTTGCATAATCAAGCGGTGTTTTTCCTAAAACATCAATCATATCAACAAAAAACATCGAATTGCTTTCAAACAAACGTTGAATAAATTGTGTTTTATCTTCTTTTAACAATAAATACCCCATAAATGGCAAAACAGATGGATCATTTATAATAACTTTTATATTTTCTTGCTCTAAACGTTCTTTAAATTGATTAAGCTCGTTCCACCAGAATTGTACAATTAAACCCAACCTTTCTTTAAGATCTGACCAACGAACACCATACTCATGTATTAAAAAAGCAATCAAATAATCTACAAAACTTACTGGAATCTCTCCGTGTTCTTGCGCAATTTCGCGAATAATTTCAATGGCATTTTCAAAGGATAATCTAGCTGCAAATTCTTCATTAGGATCTTTAATAAGTTCACGTATTAACCTCCCACTAGGAGCAGTAAGCATCTCTTGCACTAAAGAACGATCTTTTTGATGCGTAATATTCTCTTGCTTTTGCAAAAAATCTGAATATATAAATTTCTCTTGACCGCCAAAACAATCAACAAAACAAAAAAGCAAACTTAACAAAATTAATCTATAATTATTCTTCACCACTTCCTCCATTTTTACCTCTTACTTACTCTTTTTAAAAAGATTTATATTCCATCTCTAACTCATATGTAGCTACAAGCCTTTTTTGTTGATCATTTAATTGATCTAGATTAAGAATAGTTAAATCAGCAATACCGCCTTGCTCTACTAAGTATTTCATAACCAAAGTATTTTCACTTAAAATCGCATACGTAACTGCCGAAAAACCTTGATCATTTATATCATTAATGTTTGCACCATTTTCAACTAAAAATTGTACGATGCTTATATCGCGTTCTCTCGATGCTACCATGAGTGGCGTAATCTCTGCATTGCTACGATGATTAACATCAGCACCTAAGCGCACAAGATCTGCTATTATTGCATGTTTTTTTCTTTCAATTGCATACTTTAACGCAGTAAAACCATCCATCTCTGTGGCATTAATATCGGCACCACGAGACAATAAAAATAAGACCGTGTTGACGTCGTCACTAAAAACTGCACACATCAAAGTTGTAAGAAAACTAACTTCTCCCATATTAAAAACACTATTTATTTCAAGGCCAACACGTTCTGCTAGTAATAAAGTATACAAACTCCCGTTGATCGCTGCATCTCTAATCAATAACTCTTTCGCAAAATTATCCATATTTCTGATAAGCTCAACTAAATTAATATCATATTGTTGTGCATTAACCACAAAATTGTCTAATGTTTCTTGATCGTTTCGAAACACCAACCAAGCAAAGTTTTTTAAAAACTCATTCCATCTAGCAATTTTATCAGCAAAGTTTGAATTTTTCCTTGCCTGCTCTGCATTTTCCAACAACATTGTAACATCAACATAATGAAATAATTTTGCATAAAACCATGCTGAAGCACTATTTTGATCGCGATGATCAAGATCGGCACCTCGTTGAATGAATCGATCTGTCAAATCTACATCACCGTGCATAGCCGCATAAATTAATGGCGTTCTACCAAATGCATCAACCATGTTTGTGGTAAATAAAATATTTTTTGTTGATAATAATGTCCTCATAAGCGCAAGCTTGTTTACTTCAGGGAATAAGTAATAACTAGCAAACGGTAAAATATCAACATCTATTTTTAAAACATCTTCTTGTATTTCTTCTTGCAATACCCTAAATATTGCTACCCAATTACCAACAATATTACGACCTAAAGCATAAATAACGTCATTCAATCGAACTTTATACCGATAAACTAATTGCGCAATAAGATAATCAACTAAAAAAACATCCTGTTGAAACATATTGAACCACAACTTTGAAGTTAATAAAGTACTTCGAATAGTACTAACTACTGAGTCAAATGATTCACCCGATTTTAAAAAAGTAAAAATAAATCGTTGTATCTCTCTTGGTAACAATGTTTGAACATTTTCAGAAGGTGCATAAAGCTCAACGCCTTCTTCTGTACGAGGGTTTTTTCTCTCTGACCCAATATCATCAACGTCCATAGCACAAAGATTACCCGCAAGAATAACAAGCAATAAAAATAACATACGATAATTAATAATTTTTTCCATTTTATTCTGCCCCAGCATCACGCAATAGTTGTATAATTTCTTCATTTTTTTGACTAGTAACATAATTTAATGCGCTCAATCCATTTTCATCTTTCAAATTCACCTCTACGCCAGCTTGTAACAAAATTTTAATGATTTCTGGTTTATTGTTAATCGCTGCCGACATCAACGACGTAAAACCATTTGGTGCTTGATAATTGACATTAGCGCCATTTTTTATCAACAACGTTACAGCTTGCCTATTGCCACGTTCTGCGGCGGTCATCAACGCAATAAAGCCATCTTTTGTTGCATAATTTACATCAGCACCAGCTGAGATTAAAAATTCCATCATTTCTTGATTATCACGTTTATGGGCTGCATGAATTAATGGCGTAAAGCCAAAAAAATCATCTGGTTGATTTATTCCAACATCTTTACCTATTAATTCTTTTACCATCACAAGATCTTTGCTTTCAATAGCTTGCAATAATTGACGATAAGGAGTTTGTTCTGCTATTTGTGCAGCACAACCGATAAAACTGAACAACATGATAAAAAGCGCGTAAGTGCGAATAACCTTCATTTATTTCTCCATTTTTAGTCATAAACTTTTAGTTAATTTCATAATAGCAAAATTAAATATTTATTTTCAAGAAATTCATTATTCAGTTTGAGCATCTTTTGGAAGATAAGTACCATAAAAGGGAGATAATTTAAACACTCCATAACCGATTACCCCCAAACTACCCATAACAGCCAAACCGGTAAAGAACTTCCAATTATTCAAGACTGGCCGTTTAAACCGATACGTAAATTCTGTATGCGAACGAATAAGATCAACTGCTTGCTTTTTGCCATGTGAACGCGCAACCTGTAATGCTGTTTGATTTAATTTATTCCAAACAGTTGTATTAGCTTTAGCTGCCAATAATTCCTTAATAACCTCTAAAGAATTCCTTTGTGCTGCAATCATTAATGCAGTAAAACCATCCACATTTTGCATATTAATATTAACGCCAACTTCTATTAAATTTTTAAGCATCTGGATATTATTATTTTGCGCTGCAATCATCAATGCCGTATTGCCAACAATGTCTTGTAAATCAACATTGATTTTTTCTTGTGCTAAAAACCAATTCGCTAACACAATATTTTCATTTTCAACAGCATTCATTAAACCAGAACGAGATTGTGGACCAAATTGAAAATTTAATAAATAAGGCTCATCTTCAATTAAGTTTTTTATTTCTCGACCAGGAGTGTAATTAGAACTAATATAGCAAGAAGCACTTAGGTTTGCGCAAATTTTTAATTTTTGAACAATAATGATAAACTTTTTCTAAGTTATAGGAGATGATTTATGTTATTGAGCTCTGATTTAAGAAAAAGAGTTATTTTGTC
>DAOUPL010000037.1 GCA_030626185.1 bacterium
AGCCTCAGCACAAATGCGTGCTGACAATGCCCACAAAGTTTGCCCATCAATGGGGGTTGCATGAGTGATTTGTGGTAATAGCAATAATAATGCGTATAAAAGATAACGTTTCATTAAGCTCCTTTTTTGTAAAAAACAATTTAAAATAATAGTTAGTTATTGACTACCGATTAATGCGATGTCAAGTCAACGGTTTATAGTTTTTTTAAAACATCTAGAGCGATTGTATCCTGCGTCAAAGTTATACGAAGCTTTACGCGAAGTATAAAGTTTTATCACGTTCTTCGTAGCCGTGGCGAAGTAGGAGCGAAGCATGGACGGCGGGTGAGATCTCAAGTCAATTGTTTATAGTTTTATTCTTTAAAAAATAGTTTTATTGACTCACATTTGTCCAGTAGGTGGTTACAGTGTCAACTGTTGTTTCTATCGGGTCAGTGATGTCTAAGTAGGTATTTGATGGATTTCATATTCGTATCCTTTATAAATTAAACATCAACGTTTGCCCAAAAACCGGTTGCGGTGTCAACTACCGATTCTATCGGGTCAGTTAGACCAGAATAATTAGTACCATTACCTTTTGCTAAGTTGTTAAATGTCTCAGTATTTGCTGGAACAGAAAAACCAATGCCAACGTTGCCAAGTGCTTTGTTGCTTTGTAATGTTGTGTCTTTCGATGGTGCGACGATAAAGCCGTTTGATCCGTTGTCAACGGCAATGCAGCGACAAATAGTTGTGTTGTTTATATTGATAGCAAGTACTGCGACAGCAGAAAAACCATTACAAGTATTTTATTTTGTTTTACTATCAAGATACGTATTATTATTGGATGCACTAGAATTATCAATGATAGAAAAACCATCAGAAGTATTAGCGCTTGCACAGCATCTTATAAAACATACATTATTAGATCTTTTAAGTGTAAACCCATCAGCACCATTGGTTGAAGCAAGACAATTAATAATAGTTATTTCGCTTGATAGGTCTATCGCAAGGCCATTACTAGTTGCAGTTAATAATTTTAAGTTTTCGAGTAAAATGCATGATGATTCTGAAACAATTTGCATGTTATCTGATGCCGCTTCGATAATGGAACCATTTTTTACGTTAACGTTAGTTGCACCAGAAATTAAAATACCAATGTTACCTGTTGAGTTACAATCAATTGTGTTGCCAAGCAAATCAAGTGTAACGTTGTCTGCAGTAATCGTTATTGCAGCGTTTAATGCGTGCACATGAGAAACATATTCACCCAAGCAATATTTACCCGTTGTTGAAATAGTAAAACCAGTGGTTCCGATATCTTCTTGCGTGATCATTATACATGTTTCTAGCTCTGCAAGTTTGCTACACAAAGTTTCTTCGATTTCGCTGAGCGTTTCTTCGATTTCACTGAACTCTAAAATAACATTTTCAATCGCATCAATGGTGCTTGAAAGATCGTCAGTTTTAGAATCAATAATGGGTAATGTTGCACAAATGCGCGCTTGAATATCCCATACTTTTTCGCCATCAAAGGCTATTGTTTTACTTATGCATACAGAAAACAACAATGTTAATAAACTTATTTTTTTAATCATTTTCTTCCTTATTGATCGTTATTTGTCCATCCGCCGTCCATGCTTCGCTCCTACTTCGCCACGGCTACGAAGAACGTGATAAAGCTACGCAGGATACAATCGCTCATGGCATGTTCTTCGACAAAGTTCTACGAAGCTTTAGCGAAGTATGAAAGCTCAAAGAGCGTAGTAGAAAGCTATGGCGCGATTTTTCCAGTCTCTTCCGTTTATTGATCATTATTTGTCCAAAAACCAATATCAGTGTCAAGTGAATCGATCATGCTTATCGGTGTTGTTATGCCGCTGTAGCTTGTGGTGTTTACTTTTGCAAAATTATTAAATGTACCAGTTGATGAGTTACCGGTAAAACCAGTGGTATTGTCAATTGCTTTACATGACATTAAAACGGAATTAAGTGTCTCCGCATCATCAAAATTAAATCCTGTTGTGTTAGAAATAGCGATGCATTTGCACAATATTGTATCGAAAATTGAACCACCATTTGCTTCGGCCATAAATCCTGTTGAGGTATTGCTGTTTGCTTGGCAGCGAATAAAGGTGTTTGAGTTGTTTTGCTGTACAACTGGGAATCCGAACGCCCGCATTAAAAAGCCATCATTTGAGTTATTGTCAGCGATACAATCTCTAAACACACAATAACTACAGTTAGTAATGTTAAATCCTATATAATTACTTTGTGCAAGACAATGGTCAAAAATAATATGTGTTGAATTTCTTAAGTCAAACCCTACGTTACCATTGTTTAGAGAAGATTTAATATTTGTTATACACACACGAGTTGAGTCATTAATAACTAGACCGCTGTGGGCACCCTTAATAATTTTACCATTTTTTACAATAACATTATTAGCGTTGTTTACACAGACGCCGGTTCCTCCAATATTATCACCATCAATGGTGTGATCACCAAGATCAAGGGTAACGTTGTTGCTTGAAATAATAATTACAGGAGATGCACCTGCACAAACAATATTTTCAGTCAAACAGTACTTGCCTGGTGATGAAATAGTAAATCCAAAGGGACCGATATCTTCTGCTGTAATGGGGATGCATGTCTCAAGCTCTGCTAATTTGCTACACAAAATATCAGTAACGCTATCGATAGAATTGCCAGAATCAAGATCGATGGCATCAAGCTTAGATTCGATTTCGCAAATTTTAGAAGAAGTTTCTTCGCTTTGCTCACAGCTAAACGCATTTACTTGCCAAATATTTTCGCCAGGTGAAACGGGTTTTGTCAGTGCATGCGAGAGCAGCATGGTAAATAAAAAAAATCGTTTTAATTGTCTCATTTTGTTCCTTTCTTTAAAAAATAGTTTTTATTGACTCACATTTGTCCAGTAGCTTGTGCTTACTCCTGGGGTTGATTCTATCGGGTCGGTTATGCCGGAGTAGTTGGTGCCATTTGAATGGGCAAGATTGGCAAAAGCGCTTGTGGTTGGGCTGCTACTGGCAATAAAACCAAATATTGCATTTCCTATAGATTTATTGTTGATTAAGCTTGTGTTGGTTGATTCGCTTATTGCAAAGCCATTATTATTATTGTTTACTGCCAAGCATCGACAAATTGTTACGTTGTCTGAGGAGAATCGTAGGAGAAATCCATTAGTACTATTATTGATCGCTTTGCAATTTAAAATTATTGTATTATTACATGCATTTATATAAAAACCGGCTGCGTTATTATTTTGAGAAATACATTTTTTTATCGTACCATTAGTAACTGTTCTTATTATGACTCCTGAGGAGTTATTTTTTATTATGCAATTTTTAATAAAAACATTTGTACAAATATCGATAAAAATACCAAGTAAGCTGTCGACACTTGTTATGTTTGCAATGCATAATCGAGTGGTGTTTTCGATGAATATGCCCGTTGAAGTGCATGACGTGACAGTCCCATTTTGAATAGTAATATTTTCCCGTGTGTTATTTATTAAAATTCCATTTGTAGCAGTATTCTCGCCATCGATGGTATGGCCACCAAGATCAAGAGTAACGTTGTCAGCAGCAATGGTAATGGCAGTATTTGCGCTGGTGTGAGTCACGTTTTCGACTAAACAATATTTCCCCGGTGATGAAATGGTAAAACCAGCATCAATATCTTCTTGTGTGATCATAAAACAATCTTCAAGTTCATCTATTTTGCTGCAAATAACTTCTTCGATATCAAGATCAAAATTTAAATTATCAAGGGTAGAATCAATTACACATAATTTTGACAATGATTCATCAGCCTCGGCACAAATGCGTGCTGACAATGCCCACAAAGTTTGCCCATCAATTGGGGTTGTATGAGTGATTTGTGGTAACAGCAACAATAATGCGTATAAAAGATAGCGTTTCATTAATATTCTCTTGGTAAAAAACAATTTAAAATAATAGTCAATTATTGATTACCGATTAATGAGGTCTCAAGTCAATTGTTTATCGTTTTATTTGCGTAGAAAGAATCCGATGATTATTGCAAACATAGATAATTTAGCGATACAGTAAATTGATATATACTAATAAGTGGTATTGTATCTATTTATATGAGGAATTATTATGAACTATCATCCAGAGATGCACGGTCAAGCAACTGGCGCGGTTAAATCATTTATGTACGCAGTTTATGCGTGGATGTCAGCAGCGTTGGCGGTCACAGCACTTGTTTCGTACTCAATTGCACAATCGCCAGAAGCGATCGCAATGATTTATAAAACACCAATGCTCGTTGTATTTTTGATTGTTGCACAACTTGGCATTGCTATTTATCTTAGTGCTGCGTTGCAAAAAATAAAACCAGTAACGGCGACAATTTTATTTTTTGTTTATGCATTTCTTGTTGGTGTAACGTTATCATCAATTTTTTTAATTTACACAGAAGCCTCAATTATCACTACGTTTTTGACCGCATCAGGAATGTTTGGTGGTATGGCGTTATATGGCTATTTTACTAAAGCTGATTTAACGGGAATTGGTAATATTGCGATTATGGTTGTGTGGGGACTAATTATTAGCATGCTTATTAATATGTTTTTACGTAGTACGCAATTTGATTTAATAATTTCTGCAATTGGAGTAATTGTTTTTGCATTACTCACTGCGTACGATACACAAAAAATTAAGCAAATTGGTGAGCAATCACATACAATGGATCAAGCAACGTTAAATAAGCTTGCAGTGTTTGGTGCATTTGTGTTGTACCTCGATTTGATTAACTTATTCTTATATCTCTTACGTTTTATGGGGCAAAAGCGTAATAATTAACCGTAACGCATAATCAAAGCAGGGAGAGTATTTGATGTTGAATAATAAAAAATTAGTTTTATTTTGTGTGATAATTAGCGTAAGTTTGTACGCTGATCGTCACACATCGGTAATTGATATTACCAACATGCCATCAATGAAAATATTAGAATTTGATGCAGAGAAAAAAAGAGCTTCGGTCAAACGATTAGCTGAAGATGCAGAAGAATTTTTTAAAAAAAACACGGTAAGAAAAGCATGTAAAAACTTTTCTCATTCAGAAAAGTTTCGTCAAGGTGAAGTTTATGTTTTTGTGCTTGATAAAAATGGTGTCTTTTTAGCCCACGGGCAAGAACCGCAGCTTATCTGGAAAAACATGTACAACGTAAAAGATGCTCGTGGCTCGTATTTTGTGCGCGACATGTTAAGCATGGCAAAAGAAGGTGGTGGTTGGGTAACGTATGAGTGGCGTGATGCGAGTAAAGTTTCGTACGTGCAACCAGTAAAAAAAGACGGCAACATGTACGTTATTGGTGCTGGTTATTATCCACATTCAAAAAAAGATTCCGTAATTACGCTAGTAAAAGGTGCAGTTGAAGTAGTAAAACAAGATTTAAAAGAGGGCAAACCCATTGCGCAAGCATTTAGCACGATCAGTTACCCTTTAGGACGTTTTGTTTTAGGTGATTTGTATCTTTATGCACTGGACTTTGAAGGTAATATTTTTTCTAATGGTAACCGTCCAGGGCTAATCGGTTCTAATGCATGGGATTATCGTGATGCCGATGGAAAACTAGTAAACCAAGAAGTTGTGCAGATGTTAGAAACATCAGCAGAAGGTGTCTGGATTGACTATCAATCAAAAGGTGCGTTAAAACGTGCGTACGCAGAAAAAGTTGTTGATGAAAATGATAAAGAATACTTTATTGCGTGTGGTTATTATCCAAAAGCTGATCGCAAGTCTGCAGAAAGGTTAGCAAAGCGTGCGTTTCAATACATGAAGGGTCATGGATTGAGTGATGCGGTAAAAGTATTTAGTGGCCCACATGACAACACGTATCGCTTTGGTGATCAGTACGTTGTGGTGTATGACAAAGAGGGCAAATGCATTGCACACGGTAGCAATTTGGATTTGATTGGTCAAAATCACTTTACCAAAAAAGATGAAGCGGGGCTTTATTTTGTGCAAGAGATGATTGCAGAAGCAGAGTCTGGTGGCGGCTGGGTTGATTTTAAAAAGAAAAATTCATTCGAATCGGTATACGTAGAAGAGATCAAGCTTGGTAGTGGTGAATTTATTATTGGCGTTGGTACCTATCCCGTTTCTAAACGTGAAACAATGTTGTTGATCATCAAAAGTGGTATTGGTTATTTGCAATCACATGATAAAGCAGCAGCATTTAGTGAGTTTTCTACCCGTGATGGTAAGTTTATTCGTGGTGATCTTTCATTATTTGTTTACGATGATGAAGGTACATGTTTTGTAGCTGGTGATAACGTTGATGCAATTTGGCGTAATTTTTTGAAGGCAAAAGATGAAGAAGGGCGACCAATTGTGCAGATTTTTATCAACACTGCAGCTGGAGGACCTGATCAAGTGACGTTTAAGCGTAATAACCGTCAAGCTGTTGCATACGTTGAACAAGTTGAAAAAGATGGCAAAAAGTTTGTTGTCGGATCACATTATTATTTATAAAAAAGAGAGAGCCGTGTAAAAGCGGCTTTTTTTATACTTTTTTTCCGCTCATGTTAGCATAATCTTTTTCGGTGAGAAGTAGTGATAAGCACGAAAAGAATCCTGCACCAAGACCAACCACTAAGCTTTCTAGGCCACATGATTCATAATATTTTGCTAATGCAAAATATCCTAGGCCATTTGTAACAAATATTACTGACAACTTTATTGTTTTTGGGTCAAAGGAGCAACATTTTTTTTTTGCAGCTTTGTGTTCTTTTATTTTAATAGGCTCTTTGTCGTTTGTCATTATTATAAATTGCGGTAATAATAGAGCAAAAATTAATATTGTTTTGTTTGTCATAGACTCTCCTTGTTTGGTTTATAACTTTTTACAGTATAGCCTCAGGAGCTAATTTTTTAAAACTTTTTACTATTTATTGTTTGTGATTAATGAAGAGCAAGAAGCGTTGTGGGATAAAGTTTTTTTGCAATCTCGTTAGCGGTCGTTTTTTCAGTTAGTGTTAGTGAATTATCAAGAACGTAATCACCAATTTTTGTACGTTGTAGGGCAGTTGTTGTGCCAACAGTATTTAGTTTTTTTGAAATATCTTGTACCAAGCTGCGAATGTAGGTTCCATGAGAAACATGTGCTTTTATCGTAAAATTTGGTAAATCAAATGATAATAATTCAAGCGCATAAATAGTTGTTGTTCTTTTTTTGCGTTTACAAATTTCTGCAATTTCTTCTGTTGATAATGTTTTGTTGCGTGCAAGTTTATACAACGGTTGCCCCTGATGTTTAAGCGCAGAATAGATTGGTGGGTTATGAGTATAATCGCCAATCATTGAGAGTAGTGTTTTTAAAAGATCATTTTTTGTAACATGGTCGTACGTTTTTGTTTCGACTATTTCACCTTCAGGGTCACCTGTCGCAGTCAGTTGCCCAAGTTGGCCTGTTGCGATGTATGTTTTATTAAGTTCCATAAAATGTGATAGTTGTTTTGTTGCTTGTCGTGAAATACCAATAATGAGCAACCCGGATGCAAAGGGATCAAGCGTGCCTGCATGGCCAATTTTATTATTACGACCAATAATGCGTTTTAGTTGGCGGATACAATCGTACGAAGAGATGTTTATTGGTTTGTTAATTAAAAGAAAGCCGTTAATCATGATATGATAGTTTTATTAATAATTGAATAAAAAGCCATAAAAAGATCTTATTTTAAAGTTTTTAGGTATAAGAAAATAGTACAAAGTTTTTCTTTATTTCAATATAGCACCCTAAACTGAAATAAAAAGTGTAAAATTAAAAATTTGTTTCAATTTAGGCGCTAAGCTGAAGCAAAAAAAGCTTTAATAGCCTTTTTGCGTCACTCAATTTTTTGATAAGTTCCGGTTTTTCTCATGCTATTCGTTTATTTCAATTTCTTCCTCCCAAGATAGATAAAACGTTGTTTTGGGAGGAAGAAATTGATTTAATTTACCTCCCATGTTAGCCTTATTGTTAAGTTGGGAGGCAAATTAAAAGGGATTTATGAAATCAAAACCATTTATTGGACGTAAAAATGAATTAAAGCGACTTCAATCATTGCTTAAAAAGGCAGTTCCTAGCCTTGTTGTGGTTAAAGGTAGGCGTCGAGTTGGAAAAAGTCGGTTAATTGCAGAATTTGCAGCAAAAAACAAACAGAGTAGATTATTGAGCTTTGCAGGTCTTGCTCCGCAAAAAGGAATGACAGCACAAACTCAAAGAGATAATTTTGCCAAACAACTTGCTTTTTTACAAAAAATACCTACTTTTACCTTTCAAGATTGGAGTGATGCCTTAGATCACTTGTCTTTATATCTACAAGAAGGGGATATTATTTTATTTGATGAAATTTCTTGGATGGGTGATAAAGATTCAAGTTTTATTTCTAAATTAAAAGCTTGGTGGGATAGACAAGCAGCACAGATGATAGTTGTTTTTTGTGGTTCAGTGTCTACATGGATTGAAGAAAACATTCTAAAAAGTACCGCTTTTTTTGGTAGAATTAATTTAATTTTAACCATAGAACCGCTATCTATTCCTGAAAGTTCATATTTGTTAAAGTTATTAGGTTTTAAGGGTTCGGTTTATGATACTTATAAACTTTTAGGTGTTTTAGGTGGAATTCCTTGGTATTTAGAACAAGTTGGTTCTGGTATGAGTGCCGATGAAATAATCAAGCAATTATGTTTTGAAAAGGATGGTTTACTTGTTTTAGAATTTGATCGTATTTTTCATGATCTTTTTGATGGCAAGGGAGCAACGTATAAAAAAATATTAGATGCACTGAAAGAAGGCATGAAGACACTTGTTGAAATTCGAAAAATTATTGAATTTTCTCATGGTGGAACACTAAGTCAGCTTGTTGATCACCTAATAATTGCTGGATTTGTTAAAAAACAAAATTTATGGTCTTTTAAAACAGCAAAACCTCTTAAGCAAAGTTTATATTATATTTGTGATCCATACATGCGCTTTTATTTAAAAGTAATCGAGTTGCATCGCAGTAAAATTGATCTAAATATGTTTAATAATACCCCTCTATCACGTTTACCAGGATTTGACGCTCACATGGGGCTACAAATTGAATATTTATTATTGCAAAATCGTCCACTTCTTTTAAAGGCTATGGGGAT
>DAOUPL010000022.1 GCA_030626185.1 bacterium
CAAGGGAAAAATAATAGGTTTTAATTCTGGAATCATTAGTTTTTTGATTTTTGATCCAGATAGCAATTTGATCAATTGCAGAGCGAAATACCTTTTTAATTATTTCATTTTTTTGTAAAACAATTGTTTCGATCATAACATTGTTTTTTGATTTTATTGATTGAATAATAATTTTATTATTAGATTTTTTTTTTCGTCCAATAATAAGGTTTTTATTAATGTAGTCAATACGATTTAGGTTATAAAAATATTTATTCTTAATATGTCTTTTTTTAGAATTATTTATGATCGTTGTGTCGCATTTAATAATAAAGTTTTTGTTTTTAATGCAAAATAATGAATATGCTAGATTGATGTTGATACGCAGGCATTCTTCAAATGTAAGATTGTTATTTTGATAATAAAAAATTTGTGCAAACTTGTAGTCGGTTGGTGTTTTTTCTTCTAACCATAAAGGTACGTTGTATTTTTCATTTAATAGAGCCAGTAATATAATTTTTTGAATAATTTCAATGGGAAGAAGGTTAAGCCAACAAGCTTCGATTTCTTCATTTTCACATCTATTATAATATTCTTCTGCAAAATGTCGTTCATGCAGAAGGGTAATTTCTTTTAGATACAATGTTTTGCTTAATTCACTTGTGTAAGTGGTAAAAGGAAAGCAAATAATAAAGATATAAAATAACTTTTTGTATTTCATGTTTATTCCTGGAGGTATGTTATTTATGTTTAATCTATTTTAGCGAATATAGAGTATTAATCAATTTTCAAAATTGAATAATGATAATAATTCATAGACATGTTTGCAGCGAGTTATGTTTTGTTCTTCTATATCTTTTTGTACACCTGAGACAATAAAGGTGTTGATGCCAAAACGTTGCGCTTCTTTAATAAGCATTGGTGCTTTGGTTAGTGGTTTGATCTCACCAGTTAAACTAATTTCTCCCAACGCAAGTGCATCAAGAGGTTGTTGAAAATAACTTGAAAGTAATGCAAGTGCAATAGCCAAATCACAACCATAGCCGTTAATCTTAATACCACCACTTATTTTTACAAAAATATCATGCGTTGATAATTTTACTTTTAAATATTTTTCTAAGATTGCAGCAATCAGCGTCACTTGTTTGTGCGGCAAACCAGAAATAACACGTTGTGGGATGTTCATGCGTGTTGCAATGGTTAATGTTTGTAATTCGATAATAAGTGGACGTGAGCCTTCTAGTACGACACTCAACAGTGCGCCAGGTGCATTGCATGAATGCGAAATTGTATGTTTGTTGATGTCACCAACAGGTTGTAATCCATGAGTGGTCATTTCAAAAAAACCAAGTTCGTTGATTGTGCCAAATCTATTTTTTACGCTACGCAATACACGAATGTCCCAATTATCATCACGTTGTAGATAAAATACTGCATCAACCATGTGCTCTAATGTTTTTGGTCCCGCAATGGTACCTTCTTTGGTGATGTGTCCAGTAATGATGATGGTGATGTGATGTTCTTTTGCCAAACGCATAAGTGCAAATGTTGCTTCACGCAATTGGCTAATGCTGCCAGGTAATGTTTGTGCGTCAGAAAGATAACAATTTTGGATTGAATCGATAATGATGATATCAGGTTTTTGTTCTTGTGCTGACTGAATAATGTTATGCAATTCTGCTTGATCAGAAAAAAGCATTGCATTATCAGTGCACTTGAGTCTAATTGCACGTTGTTTTATTTGTGATAACGATTCTTCTGTTGAGAAATACCAGACATTCTGTTTTTGTGCGAGATTATGCGCAACTTGTAGCAACAATGTTGATTTTCCAATTCCTGGGTCACCAGTAAGCACAATTAATGAATGTGGCATCAAGCCACCACCAACAACTCGATCCCATTCATCAATGTTTGTAGCAATTCGTTTGTGCTGTTTACTTTCAATATCTTGTAACGAAGTTAAAGTTGCTACTTTATTAGATCTTTTTTGTGCGGGAGTTTGTTTTGCTGTTGTTTGCTCTACAAATGTGTTCCAATTATTGCATTCAGGGCAACAACCGAGCCACTTAATTGTTTTGTAGGTGCAGTTAGAGCAATTGAATGATATTTTTGTTTTGCTCATTAATCTTTAGGTCCTGCCCAGAAAAATGGATTATACGCAATTTCCCAAAGATGACCATCTAAATCTGCAAAGTAACCAGAAAATCCACCCCAATCAGTTTTTTGTGCTTCTTTGGTGATAGTTGCACCAGCTTTTTTAGCTTGTTGCAAAACAGCAATAACTTCATCTTCGCTTGCAACGTTGTGCGCAAGTGATACGCCACGAAAACCAGAACTATTTTTTTCAACTTTTGCATCTTCTGCAAGCAGATCCCATGGATAAAGTGAGAGCCAGCTACCGTTGAGCTTAAAAAATGAAATATCACCTTCAAAAGGCATTTGAGGGAGCCCTAAACCATCTTTGTAGAATGCTGTTGCGCGTTCTAGGTCTTTTGTGCCGAGCGTGATTATGTTAATTCGTGGTTTCATAAAAAATCCTATTATAAGGTTGGATTTTGTTTTTTTTCAGTATTTGTATGAAAGTATGAATAATAGATTCCTGCGCACCCAATACCAAAAGCAAGAGCTCCACCAATGAGGTATTTAGCGATAACGGTATTAAATTGATCATCTATTTTTGTTGGATCCATTTTAGTTAATGTTGTTGGGATAGAGGTAATAAATAATAATTCGACTTTTTTACATACTTCTGGGTTGCTTTTTACTAAATCAATGACCGTTTCTTTATTTTGCCAAACTTCAAAAGAGCCGACTAAATGAACAAAAGAAAGGCTTGCGATAGCAGTAGAACAGAATTGTGTTACTTTTGTGCTAAAGTTAGGTTGTTTTTTTTCTGCAATAAGTGGTGCTGATGCGAGTAATGCAAAAAGCACAAAAGACGAGTATTTGGTTAATTTCATTTTAATTCCCTTTATAAGCCACTTTATTACAGTTTAGCAGATAGTGCAAAAAATTCAATAAGAAAACTTGCTTTGTTGCTTTTATTGGCGATTGTGATAAAATAATAATAGTTAAAAAATAGGATAAATGGATAAAATATGGAAACATTAGCTAAAACAGGCACTATTCTTACCGCGTATCTCTCTCATGCAGGCGTATCTTCACGTCGTAAAGCAGAAAAATTGGTCAAGCAGGGCCTAGTTACCGTTAATGATGTTGTGGTCAAAACGCCGTGCCATCGTGTGCAAAAAGACGATGTGGTTGTCTATACAGGTAAAGATGCAGAAGAATCGAATGCTTCAGAATCTGTTCTTTCGGTCTATTTATCGCATGCAGGCGTATCTTCACGCCGTAAAGCGAGTGAGTTGATCAAAAAAGGTTTAGTTACCGTTAACGATGTTGTGATTAAAAAACCATCTCATCGCCTAGAAACTAATGATATCGTTGTGTATGATGGCAAAAGAGTTGTAGTAAATAAAGAATTTACTTATATTCTGCTCAATAAGCCACGTGCATGTATAACTACTACGTCGGATGAAAAAGGACGTACTTCGGTTATGGATTTATTGTCAAAGCAGTTACTCCGTAAAAACTTATATCCGGTTGGAAGGCTTGATTGTAACACCACAGGTTTGTTGTTACTAACAAATGATGGTGAGTTGGCCAATCGATTAATGCATCCAAAATTTAATGTAAAAAAAACTTATTTGGTTCGTGTGCATAAACCAATTGAACAAAAAGATATTGATCGCATCAAAAAGGGTGTTCGATTACCTGATGGTGTTATGAAGTTTGATCGTATTTCTTGTTATGTTTCATCAAAAGAAACTCGTGCACAAGTGACGTTACATAGTGGTAAAAAACGTATTATTCGTCGTGTGTTTGAAACTCTTGGCTATAGCATGTGTCGTTTAGAGCGTGTTGCGTATGGTAACGTTGACATTAAAGGGTTATCGCGTGGCGAATCGCGTGAGTTGACGCGTTTAGAGATCAAAAGATTACGTTCAATTGTTAAGTTGTAAGTTTACGCTTTTTTTCTTATTAAATTTTTTACTTGTGCTATGCTTGCACTATTAATTGTTTTGTTAAAAAGGAACAAGAAGTATGGAGCAAGTATTAGTTATTAATAAATCCTCTGCCTTATCAGGCTCAGTGCAATCTCATGGCGCAAAAAACGCTGTTTTGCCAATTTTAGCATCACTTATCTTAACGCATGGTAAATCAGTTCTAACAAATGTACCATTTTCTAGCGACACCATGTGCATGATTAATTTATTACGATTACTCGGTGCTCAAATAAAGATTGTACGTGATGAACATATTTTGTTTGTCGATAC
Organism: bacterium; assembly: GCA_030626185.1. GTDB lineage: Bacteria > Babelota > Babeliae > Babelales > Vermiphilaceae > DAOUPL01. The sequence continues at coordinate 4,317 of DAOUPL010000022.1, forward strand.
CACGTTACTTGATGGCTCACGTGTGCCATTAGAGATTATGCAACAAATGCGGGCGTCAATTTTAGTTTTGGGCCCATTATTGTATCGCTGTGGCAAAGCACATGTTGCTCTGCCAGGAGGCTGCGTTATTGGTAAGCGTTCAATTAATTTTCATTTGAGTGGTTTGTCGACGCTTGGTGCATGCGTTGATCAAAAAGATGATGGTATTCATGTACGCGTTGAGCGACTCATTGGTGATGCGATTGTATTTGATTATCCATCAGTTGGCGCAACAGAAAATCTTTTGATGGCTGCTGTTGGTGCACAAGGAACAACAAAAATAGTTAACGCTTCACTTGAGCCAGAAGTTATGGATCTTATTGTTGTGTTACGTAAAATGGGTGCAAATATTACTATTACACCGCCAGCCACCATTGTTGTGCATGGCGTTGCAACATTAAAGCCGATAGAGCATAGCATTATTCCTGATCGATTAGAAGTTGGCACGTTGTTGTGTGCTGTTGCGGCTACAAAAGGTGATGTGTTAGTTTCTGGTGTACGTGCAGATACAATGACGATGTTTTTGCACAAATTGCGACAAATGGGGCATGATGTGTTAGTTGGTGATAACGACAGTGTTATCGAATTGCGCAGTACCAATAATCCACAAAGTGTTTCGTTTAAAACAGGGCCATATCCTGCATTTCCGACTGATTTGCAAGCACCAATGATGGCGTTACAAACCATTGCTCATGGCACCAGTTACATTCAAGAAACAGTGTTTGAAAATCGTTTAGTGCACGTGAGGGAATTGCAAAAAATGGGTGCACAAATCAATGTTACGGGCAATTGTGCCACGGTAATTGGCGTTGATCAATTGTATGGCGCAAATGTTATTGCAAGTGATATTCGTGCATCAGCTTCACTGGCAATCGCTGGTTTTGTTGCGCATGGGCAGACACAAGTGACCGGTATTCAGCATTGGCGTCGCGGGTATGAATCGTTAGAAAATATGTTGTTACAACTTGGTGCACGCATCAGAGTTGATCAACAAATGATGAGTTACGCAAGTCATGATGAAAATAAACGTAAACAAGATGCACGTTACAAATAACTACCAACAAGTTCAGTAAGCTCACGCGTAATTTTCGCTTGGCGTAATTTATTGTACGTCAACTGTGCTTTTTCAAGCATTGTGTCAGCGTTACGTGTTGCGCCATCCATTGAGATAAAGCGTGATGCATGTTCAGAGAGCAAAGATTCAAATAATGTTTGTTGAATGGTTGCAAACACATACTCTTGTACCAAATAATCAAGCACGTCGTGTGCTGGTTGTTCCCAATAATATTGAACACCACTTATTGCGTGTTGTTCAATTGCCAACGGCGTTAAGATTGTTGCTTGCGGATTACGTACAAAAAAAGATTCACTTTGGTTGCTAATAATTCTAATGCTGGTGTAGGTAGTAATATTTTGTTCGATGATGGTAATAATCTCTTGTGCTAGTTGCAAATAGTTGTGAGTAGTGAAATAATCAAATGTTTTAATTGTTTGATCTTTATATGTGTTTTGTACAAAATCAACTGTTTTTTTGCCAACGACAAGAAGATCAAACGCTGAATCAATTTCGTTTTCTAAATAGTTTTGTGCAAACGAGCATAGCGCACTATTAAAGTTACCGCACAATCCTTTTTGTCCACCAATAAGTAAAATTAATGTTCGTGGTTCTTGATCAGTTATTGTTTGTATAAATGGATGTTGCCATGATGGATTTTTCGCCACTGCGTGATTAAACAAAGTACGCACATGTTGTTGATAATCTTTCAGTGTGTCTTGATGTTTACGTAATTGTGAATGTGATGACATAGAGATTAAACGCATAGCATGCGTTATTTTTTTGATCGTTTTAATTGCTTTTATGCGATTACGTAATTGAATAAGATGCGACATAACGCCTTTCGTTATCGTTACCGTATAAAATTAGTATACTATAATCATGAGCAAAGTGTCTGGATTTTATGAAGATTTTTATTGATGCCTACAATTTTCTAAAACGTGGTGGCGGATTACCTGATGATATTTCGCATCAGCAGCGAGAACAGTTTGTTGCACGTTGCAAAAAGTATGCCAAAAAAAAGGACCATCTGTTAAGCATCGTTTTTGATGGCGGGCAATCATCGATGTACGACAAATATCATGATGGTGGTGTATGCATTATTTACGCCGGGTATAATTACCTTGCTGATGACGTGATTAAACTAGAAGTTAAAAAGTTACAAGGTACACAAGTGTTGTTGATTAGCAACGATCGTGAATTACGAGACTTTGTAAAAAAGTTTGGCGTCTTTGTACTTGCGTGTAATGATTTTGCACAGTATTTGTACGGTGATCAGCAACAAGATAAAGTTGATGTGAAAAAAGTTGTAAATGGTGTTACAAAAACATCTGATGGCGCAGAAAGTGAAGTTGACCAACTTATGCTCGCACATGCGTATAAAGTACAACGTAAAAAAGAAGATCGTGGTATTGTTGATTTGGCAGTTGGTGCGCAGCACAAGTTGTCAAAAAAAGAACGAGCGTTACAACAAATTTTAGAAAAATTATGACAAAAGAAACTAAAGAATTAATTTATAGTCTTGATGAACTTGATCGTGCGGTTACGCTCTTGAAAAATTGTATGGATCAATGTTCTACTTTTACCTTTACGGGCGATCTTGGTGCAGGCAAAACAACGTTAGTCAAAGCATTATTACGTTCGTGTGGCGTGACAGACACGATCACCAGCCCAACGTTCAGTTACGTTAATATTTATCGCACGGCAGATGGCAAAACATTTTATCATTTTGATTTGTATCGCGTTGATTCGTTGCAAACGTTTCATAACCTTGGGCTAGATGAATATTTATCTCAAGATAATAGTTGGGTGTTTATTGAATGGCCCGCTGTTATTGATAGTTTGTTGGGGGATGATGTTTGTCGAGTTGAATTAGATTATAAAGGGGATAAAAGGGCTTGTCGCGTTGTTGTGTCCGGCGAAGTTTTAACGAAGATGGAAGCTGAAAGTGGAGACGGATGGTTGTAAATAAAAAAGAGACGGTTTTATCCGCCTCTTTTCTTTAAAATTGTTTTATTTTTTTATAAGTTAATTGCGTAACCTACTAAAGCATTAGCCATTTTTTCGTAATCATCAGCTTTTAGTTGATTACCTTCAGATAGTTTGCCACTTGAGTTTAGTCTTTCACGCAGAACAGCAGCTTTATCTCTTTTCTTTTTAGCTTCTTCTAAAAGATAGTTTTTTACGCATTCAGTGTATTCAACACTGCTTTTTGTAAATCCTTTTTCGCAGGTGTAGTGCGCTTTTTCAATTATGTTGTCGAGTTGTTCTCTATTTTTACTAAAATTATAATCCATACCATTCAAGCCAACAAAACCGAAACCACTGCTTAAAATAGCGATTAAAAGTAATTTTTTCATCAAAATTCCTGTTTGTCCTTCATAGCTCATGGAGCGTAGAAGAGTGCCATTAGCACTATGCCATGGCGTTATTCATTACTATTCTCTTCAATTTAACAAAACTGTCAAATATATCAAATGATAAAAGTGGAGTGTTGGTTTTTATAAAAACCGTAAAAAGTGCTTACCCGTCTACGTTATAGCGTAATTCATTAAGATATTCAAAATTTCTTTAAGTATAGTTTTCCAAGGTATTTTTATGTCAAAAACACCTTGACTAAAAGGACACAAACGTTCCGTTTGATCGTTGAACGCGCCACGAGAAAAGCTTCATTCGTCACACACGTGCCATCAGAACTTTTCGCGGCGCTTACCGGAAACAAAATAAAGTAAAAATTGTGCAACCATTAATGAGGATTACTATATGTGTTGGGAGTTTTGAAAAATTTTATTTTCATTGGTTACTACTTAATTTATCATCAATTAGTTCTTGAATGTCCATTAAATGATCTAGAGTGCTGACCCAATGTATGTTGAGCATAGCCATCATTCTCATGATCAACTGATATTTATCTTTATTGCTAAAGTTTAAGACATAATAAATTGATTTATTATTATTGGTTAAATATTTTATGTGTCGTTTTAATTCATTTTTTTCCTTTGTATTTGAAACTATTTTATATAGTTGATTTATTGAGGTAATCATTTGTTTTGTTCATGAGTTATTTAATTTATAATCAATTAGCTCTCTGATGTTGTCTATTGATTGAGCAATATCAAGCCAATCTATATTGATTATACGAATTGTTTTTAGAAATAACATTTTTTTTTGTTCATCAGGTTGTGGAAGATTTTTTATTTCTTCATTGCTGTTCATCAAGTGTTGTATATTTCTCTTAAATTCTTCTTTGTTTTCTATGTTCAAAAATATTGAATTTAATTTTTTTAGTGATAATAAAAATTGTAGTGTTTGGCTCATAACAATAATCTTCTCCCTTGGCTTCGTGCTATTTTACCATAAATTGGGTTGCCATTTAAATCTAAAACATCTTTTGCAAAACCTCTTTTGTCAAAGATTTCTAAATGATTTTTATGAAAAGCATCTAAATAAAGTTGATCACCTTTTTTTCCTCTGCATTTGAAGCTATTTTATATAGTTGATCAAGAGATGCGGCAAAAGGATTTGTTTTATTCATGAGGGGTTTAACCTATCTTCAACTAAAACTTTTATATCTTCTAAGCAACAAGGAATGCTTATCCAGTTTCTGTTTAGTAAACCAATCTTTTTTGCACATAAAAAATATTTATCATTTTCAGTGATATCCAATATTTGTGTAATGCTTTTGTTGTGCTCAATAAGGTAGGTTGTCTTTAAATTATGTTCGCTTTTGTTTTTTGGTTTTAAAAAAGTTTTGTTTAATATATTAAGGGAGTATAAAAACTTATTTGTCTTGTTCATGAGTTACTTAGTTTATCGTCAATTAGCTCTCTGATATTGTCAACTTCTTGTAAAATATCTACCCAGTGTTCATTAAGCATAGCTATCATTTTTACAGCTAATGAAGTCGGTTTATTTTCTGAAAAACTAAAAATAGAAGTTATTAAATGGTTGTCTATTTTGAGCTCCTCTATATTTCTCTCGAGTTCTTTTTGGTCTTTTGATGTTGTGAAAACTTTATTAAGTTTTGAAAGTGATGATAAAAATTGTTGTGTTTTATTCATAATAATAATCTTCTTCCGGCAGCCTGTGCCATTTTTGTAAGCATTCTTTCACCATTAAAGTTTAGAATGCTTTTAAAGATTCCCTTGTTATTAAATACTTCCAAATGATCCTTGTGAAAACCATCTAGGTAAAATAAATCACCTTTTTTTAGAGGTGTTCCTTTGATAGTTTTTATTACTCTATAGATTTGTTGTCCTTGAAAGTGTTTTTTTGTTTTTTCTACACAGTCATATATTTTTTTACCAAATCCTGTAAGAAAAAACTTCTCCATGTTATCAACAAGGGATGGTTTTTTAGGGTCTTTGTTATTGTTGTTCGATGATTTGCGTCTTTTATTTTTAGATTTTCGTTGTTTTTGTTTTAAATGATGTAGTGTATCATCATTAATTACTGGTTGGTGATATTTGGTGCCTTTGATACTTTTGATAATCTTTGCAATACCGTAGGCAGCGGCGGCAATTATCAGGCCGGCAATTGCTATTGTAGGCTCAAAAAAGCTTCCTATCGCTCCAGCAGAACTTATTGTAGAAATTCCCAATACCAGCATCGGCAAAACATGGGAGTGACATGTTGTGTGTAAGTACACAATAAGGTGACGCAAAGAACGTGTGATAATGGTTTATCTCAATCGTGTAAACTTTTATCGTTTTACTTACTGGGTAAATTGCAGTGACTGGTTGTGTTGTGTGATGAGCACAAAGTAGTTGATCACCAATGTTTAACTCGTACGCGGGTACCCACTGTTTGTGTTGTGCGTGATAAAATTCTTGTGTTGGCGTGCAGGTGATTGTAATCTCGTTATTTATGACGAGGTTGATGTAGCAGTTTGTTGTGCTGTAGCCTCGTTCTTTTATGGTGATGCTTTTATGTTGATCATGATATTCACTGTAGCTATAAATTGGTGTTTTATTTTTAATGTGATTGATGTGTTTAAATGTTTGGCCTTTGCACAAGACAAGAGTATTTTTTGCAAAGCCATGTGGAAAAAGTAGTGACGGAAAAAGAAAAAGATATAAACAAAATAGTAAACACATGATTAAATAGCTTTTTTGATTTTTGAATATAGATGGTCATAGATTTAGAATGCAAGATTTTTTTATAATTTATGTGATTTGTAAGTTTTTGTAGTTATGGAATAATTCGGAAAAAGTTTGATTTATGATGGTGGAAGCATCACAAATCAATGAAAAGTGATGGTTGCGACATCATTTTTCATGATTTTGGGTATTTTGTTGAATATTTGTATTTTTTATTTTGGCGAACTTCTTCTGGGACTGAAGTTGATTTTGTTTTGTATGGTCCACAAGGATTGCATGCGTTTGAGATCAAGCGTTCAGCAACAATCTCCAGCAAGCACTTTAAAGGGCTTAAAGAATTTAAAAAAGATTATCCAGAAGCGAAAACGTATTTAATTTATCTTGGTAACATCAAAGAATATCATGGTGATGTTGAGGTGGTGCCGTTTGAAGAGGTATTGAGTGAGTTACCGAACTTGTTGAAAAAGTGATTCGAGTTGTATCGCGCCGTAGTAATTAAAGCGGTCCACCATGTCGTAACGGAGTGAAGATGGGAAGACGGATGGTTTTAAAAAAGGCAGCTTGTGCTATCATGGTTTAATTTGTAGGTAAGCCTAATTTTTCAAATGTTTTTTTGTATGTGCTTAAGATACAAGTTGAATTATTTCGTCCGCACATTTCTATAGCATCTAAATAAATTTTTCTTATGAGGTCATCATTGCAGCTTTCACCCTTTTTTTTAGATTCAAGATTTTGTGCTATACATAAAAAAAGTTGATCCTTATAACGTTCAATTTTTTCAGGTTTTACTTCCATTCCATTTAGTCCAATAAAACCAAAACCACCGCTTAAAATAGCGATTAAAAGTAATTTTTTCATAAAAACTCCGTAATTTATCTACCATCGCAAAATAATGCTATGGCGTGATTGCTTATAAAATATTCTATTTAAGAATAAGGAGGGAGCGTAAGATTGTCAAATGGTTCTTTTTGTCGTTATAATGAGTTTATGGATGATAAAAAAAGTTTATTAGAACAAAAGCCCGATTATTTGGTTTGCACCTGCTTCGGTGTAATGTACTCAGATATTGTCAATGAGATCGCCAGTGGTGCAGATAGTTTTGATGCATTGCAAGAGACGTTGTTTATAGGTACAGGGTGCTCAAGTTGCGTTGCAGAAGTTAAAGCGATTTTGCATGAAGAAGATGCGAAAAAGATCAAAAATCGCTAAAAAGAAGTTTTTTGGTTGAAATTCCCAAGAAAAACGATTAAGATAGTGCTATTGAAATGGCGAGATTCCCGAGCGGCCAAAGGGGACGGACTGTAAATCCGTTGGCATAGCCTTCGCAGGTTCGAATCCTGCTCTCGCCACCAGTCTTCGCTCTTCGAGCTACGTCTGGCACAGCCATCTTTTTAAAGGACTTTTGGTTGAAAAAAAGATATTTGATATACAAAGCGAAGGCTGTCCGAAGAAGCTGAAAGCGTAGACGGACGAACTTGTTTCTTCGCTCTTACGAGCTTCGTCTGGCGCGGCCATCTTTTTAAATGACTTTATTAGAAAAAGTAATCAAGTTATAAAATAAGACGACTGTCCGAAGAAGCCTTGGCGAAGATGGACAGGTTTAATTGGATTAAGTTTGAAATAATTAAAATGCAAGTTAGTTCTTGTTTAAAGCAAAATACTTGATAAAAGTATTTGTAAGGCAAAGTTATGCGGGAATAGCTCAATTGGTAGAGCGACAGCCTTCCAAGCTGTAGGTTGCGGGTTCGAGTCCCGTTTCCCGCTCCACCCGCCGTCGTAGTTTTTGACGAAGACGGGTTATGTCTTAAGATTACGGTTGTTTGCTTCAAAAACTTGCATAATTTGTACGATGTGATACAAATATAATCATTGATATTTTAAAGAAATGTTAAGCTGGTGTAGCTCAGTTGGTAGAGCAGCTGATTTGTAATCAGCAGGTCACGGGTTCAAATCCTGTCACCAGCTCCATCCGCCGTCGCTTGATAAGCTATGGTGAGATAAACATCGTTAGGGTTATGTTTATTGTTGAGTCGCGTCGAAGTTTTATACGAAGACGGACTGTCACCAGCTCCATACTTCGCCAAGGCTATGTATGGCACGGCCATCCGCCGTTTATACTTCGTCAAAGGCTTCGCATAACAAGCGCTCGAAGAATGTCCTTCGTAGCTTGAAGCAAGCGAAGTAGGAAGCTATGGCGTGACAGGTTTAGTTGTTTAAATTCATAGTATTCCAAGTAATATCGCGTCGAAGCTAAAAGCGAAGACGGATTTCTCCTTGTCTTTTTCTCTTTTTTGCATTAAATTATAAATGCTTTGCATGCATAGTTTATGGGCTTGCCCACGTAGCTCAGTTGGTAGAGCACTTCCTTGGTAAGGGAGAGGTCACCGGTTCAAATCCGGTCGCGGGCTCCAACCGTCGTCGCTCGTAGAGCTATGACGTGTTGCCGCGTCGAAGCTGAAAGCGCTTGCCACGTCGTAACGTTAAGTGAAGACGGGGAGATTATGGGTTATCTTTAGATTCGTCGTTTATACTTGGTCAAAGACTTCGTATAATAGGCATTTGAAGTTTGGTTAAAACGGGTAGAAACGGATAGGCCAGTAGCTCCAACGGTAGAGCAGCAGACTCCAAATCTGCGTGTTGGGGGTTCGAATCCCTCCTGGCCTGCCATAAATTATTGTTATGCAAAAAGTTGTTTGTTGAACGTCTCATTGAGGTTTTATTATGGCTGCTAATGGCCCTATAGGTTTTGTTAAAGATTCGATTCAGTTTTTACGTCAAGTAAAAAATGAGCTTGCTAAAGTAGTTTGGCCACACTTCGATGAATTTTTGGGCTCTACTATTGTTGTTTTATTTGTTATAATGATTTTTATGGTGTATTTAGGCTTTATTGATTTGGGGTTTTCAATACTAACTCAATATATCTTTAGTTGGTATAGTTCGCTATA
>DAOUPL010000049.1 GCA_030626185.1 bacterium
CGAATGTATCACACGAATCTTATTGGACGCACATCCCATAAACTGTAATTTATACTTAAAAAAGTAACAAACTGGTAACAATAAATTACATCGTTCAAACAAGCGATCATACAAGCCCGGTTTAATTTCTACTTTTGAAGTAATATCACCTCCACGAATACAGGTTACCAATTTCCCCGACAAGTTTAATTGATCTATAATTTTTACAAAACGCTTACCTTCGCTACCATATTGGCAAACAAAAATATCATATTTTTGCATATCTGGCGGTAAAGTTTCACGATATGTTTTTTCAAGTAAGCCCAAATCATACACCGCCTGATCAACATGCGTACTCTGCTTTGCTGTACGAGCATAAATATCAACATTGTGACCTTTTTTCATCAAAGCTGCAATTTGATTAACAATAATTGCTTTTGTATACCACGGAAATTTATCAAGAATAAATAATATATTTAAAGATTTTTTTTTAGATCCACGTAAGTTATTCGCAATCTCTGAAAATAATTTTGTGCTACTACACAAAAAAATTAGAATGAAAAAAAAATATTTACATTGTTTCATAATTACCAATTTTTACATACCAATCATACATCTGCTTCATACCATCATTCGTATCAACCGTATCTTGCCCCACGTAACCCAAACACTCTTCAACGTGTTCAAGTGATGCATGTGTTAGCGGCACATCACCATCGGCAACTGATTGTTGCACAATATTTGCTTTTTTGCCTACAACTTTTTCAATACGCTCAATAAACTTACTCAAAACAATAGGGTTACCACAACCAAGATTAAAAATTTTATACCCCATTGGTTTATCGATTGCACGCAATACGCCATCGACAATATTATCGATATACGTATAATCACGCACTGCTGAACCATCGCCAAACAATGTCAGCGTTTTGCCAGAACAAATAGCATCTAAAAAGATTAATGGCGACATATCAGGCCGTCCACGCGGGCCATAAACAGTAAAAAACCGTAAACATGAACACGTTATGCCATACAAATAATGATATACATGTGCAAACATTTCTCCTGCTTTTTTAGTCGCAGCGTACGGGCTTGTAGGAAAATCAGTACAATCAGTTTCTTTAAATGGCCCATTGCAACGTTTACCATACACGCTACTGCTTGATGCAAAAATAAAATGTGGAACATTGTATTTTACCGCACATTCAAAAAGATTTACCGTGCCCAATACATTTGACCGTACATATTCTTGTGGGTTCTCTATACTTGCACGTACACCAGCTCGTGCTGCTAAATGACATACCACGTCAAAATTATGTAACTCAAAGACTTCTTGTAATGCGCACAAATCACCAATATCAATTTTGTAAAAGACAACTGTCTTTTTTGTACCAATCGAGCGAATAACTTCTTGTACATTTTGTTTTTTTATTTCGGGACTATAATAATCATTCAAGTTATCAACAATTACCACGGTATCACCACGTTGCAACAACGCTTGTGCAACATGGCTACCAATAAACCCAGCACCGCCAGTGACTAAAATAGTTTTTGCTTGTAATGAAAGAAAAGAACAGAACAAAAAGATTAACGTGCTTTGCTTGATCACTCCCCTAGCCCTTTTTTATGACTCTTGATCAGTTACTCGCATCGTAATTAAAAAAAGCATAATTGGTCAACAGTTAGTTGTAATTTGTTCCATAAAATACAACATTTGTTCAATAAATTTTTTATCTGGACGATAACCCGTATGCAAAAGATTATCCATTTTTTGCACAAAAAATAACGTATTTTTTTTTAGCAATGCGTCAACAAACTGTAAACCAGCATCTTTATCAGGACCAAACTCACCAAACTGCAAAAAGAATAGTGGTAGGTGAACTGATTGCTTTATTAATTGGTCAAGATCAACCCACACATCACGCAATTTTTTGACCGAAAAAAATTGTACTGCATTTTGCCAATCAATTTGTGGCCGCAAGGCAAAAATCCCTTTTACTTGCAGTTGTAAACCAAAATAGATTGCTGCATACCCGCCCATCGAGTGACCAATCGTAAAAACTTGATTATTACTTAAATTACACTGCTGCATAACCTGTCTAATAATATCACAATACGTTTGTGTAAGCGGTTTATCTTGTGTACCAAAATACCAACGAATTTGATCATCTTTCAAAAAAAGAAATGCAGTATCTTCCCATGCTTCATCTTCACGCCAAAACCATGACCACATGGTGTAACGATTTACCGTAGCACCATTAAACAATACCCATAATCGCTTTGGATTACGCGCGGGATAAAATAGACAATCAATACCATGAATAGTAACTTCATATTTTTCTTTTACATAATCAATTGAGTGCAAACATTTATATTCGATAATTTTTGGTAATTCCATAAAGGCAAAAAGTGGTATAAGAACAAATAATAAAACAATGGTAAAATAACGCACAATAATTCCTTTTTTTAACTAATAGACTAATCTAATTAAATCGTAGTATAAACAAACAAGATGCTTTCTTGACATCTATAACACTCTTATAACGCAGGTATTAAAAAAATATGAATCGTTTATTACTACTTAGTTTGTTATTACTTTCGCAAAATATTCTTTGCATGGACAATATAATAAACACACCAATACTCAAAACAATTATTCAACAATGCAAGACCGATTATAATGACATCGTATTTTCATTAGAAGTTGAAGATGAAGAAATTATTGATCATGTGGAAAAACTAACAATGTTTATCACATCAACAACAGAAATGTTAAATGATATTAAACAAACCGTTAAAAATTCTAACTTATCCAATGAACAAAAAAATATCGCAAGAAAACATCTTGAACAATACCTTTTTACACAATTTTTCAGAACCTTGTATGACTACAAACATTCAAAATTAAATAAATAAAATAATTAGATGCTGCCACACAAATTCATGTAACAGCACTTTTTTTACAAACTAATACAATGGGCGTTATGTACCTTCTATCATTGTTTTTAATTGTTGTGCAATCTCTTGCGAACTATACTTACCAGTATCAACAACTAAATTATACTTTTTATCACCATAAACATTAAAATAATGACTACGAGCATGCCCTCTTGGTGAAGTACCACGTTGCTCTTCTCGTTTTTCTAACGTATCCAAAGAAATATTTACTGAAACATAATAAATTTTAAAATCAGAACATTTTTTTTCTAAATCTTTAAACCATTCTTGATTGTAAGCTATGTAATCAACAATAAGATCACAACCATTTGCAACGTATGCAGCAATTGCACTATTCATGCCATAAGCAACACGTTCACCCTCTGGACCAATAAATAAAGTAATAACTTTATTATTTTTATCATCTTTTGATTCTTCAACCCATCGAATTTCATTCTTTGATTGCCAATAACTAATATTCTCTAAATTAATATCAGGCATCACCGCATCAAACAAACCATCAATGCCAACCTTAATCCATAAGTTTGGTAACATTAATTTTTGAAATGCTTTTTGTATCGAACTTTTACCTGATCCTGAAGGACCATTTAAAATAATTACTGTTCCAGACATTTGTTTCCTATACAAAATCTAACCGACGCTTTAAACGACGTATAGCAAAAATCATTGCAACAACAATAAAAAATAACAACGCTGCAACACAGTACCAAAATGGTAAAAAACCAGCTTGGCCTAATAATGCGACCTTGTTGCCTTCCATAATATAAATCATCGGATTACACAAATCAGCGTATGCAATGTACGGAAATACTTTATAAAGCACTTGCCAGGAAAACTGAAAACCACCCAACATCCACATTGGATAAATAAAACGCATCCAGACACTACCAACACGCTGTATGCTTGGCACAAAGCTAACTAAAAATAGGGTTAACGCACCGTACATAAAATTGGTCAACATCACAATAAGCGCACATTTACCCAAATGTATTGCTGATAAATCAATTAATGATCCCAAGACAATTTTTGCCATTGGTAACACGACTGGTACCATAACCATTCCACTGAGTGCAAAAAATATAAAAAATCTCACAAAAACCAACCATGTTGGAATTGGTAATGTTGAATAAAATGAAACTATTTGATCACCTTCAAAATCACTAACTAACTCAACAACGTTAGGAAATAATCCAAACATTGCACCACTGGCAACCATACCAGCAACTTGTAAGTTAATAAATGTATCTGACACGCCAAATTGTGGCATAAGGTACCCAAAGACAAACGATATCATCGTTACCCAAATACACATGTCAATTATTTTATCAACAATTGTTTGTTTAAAAATTTTAAAATCAGTACGTAATAATTGTCCTAAAATATACCCGTACGATTTCATTCGTGAAATATAATACATTCAAATCCTTTATCAATTATTCATTAGTTAAATGCATAAATACATCTTCTAACTTATTTTTGCCATATGTTTTTAATAAATTTTCTGGCGTATCGACCAATTCAACATTACCCTTTTTGAGCAAGCAAACACGGTCAGAAAGTTCTTCTGCTTCTTCTAAGTAATGCGTAGTCAGCAACACACACTTACCAGCATCAGCCATATGACGAATAAACTTCCACAACTGATAACGCACACTTGGATCCAACGCAACCGTCGGTTCGTCAAGAATAACGATCTCTGGATCATGCATTAACGTACGTGCAATAGAATACCGCTGTTTCCATCCACCAGAAAGCTCTTTCACACGCTTGCTATAAAATTCTTCTATACCAAGACGATTATTAAGATCATGCAAGCGTTGCTCAATAGTTTGCTCATCAACACCAAAATATCGTGCAGCAAACTCTAAATTCTCACGCAATGTTAAATACGGATTCAAATTTGGCTTTTGTGGGCAATACCCAATCGCACGTCGATATGTTGGCACATCATCATAAATTGATTGTCCTTTATACAGAACTTGCCCACTATTTAGTGGATGCAATGTTGCAATAATTGATGACAACGTCGTTTTACCCGCACCATTTACCCCCAAAAGGGAAACAACTTCACCTTTGTGCAACGTTAACGAAACATCTTTGAGCACACGTGTGCGCCCGTATAATTTGTTTACTGAGCGTAGCTCAAGTAACTTTTGAGACATGTAATCCCCTGAAGGATAAAAATTTTTATGAAATTATGCGAAAAAACGCAACAACACAAAGATTCACAACGAATGTGTAAATCTTTATAAACAGCTAAGTTATTTTTTAACGTGGCAACTTAAACCGCAATAAATTTTTTAATTACCATAGACGTTCCTTTGAACGTTACAAATTAAAATACTTTATTAAAGTATCAAGCAATTAAATATTTTACAAGAAAAATTGATTTAATTTTTATTAAAATACTTGACTTCAAATAGTAAGTGCATAATTTGAACTACTATTCCAACATTGTACAACGTACCTCCAAAAGAGGTCAATCGGAAATTGAAATTCAATAACCTTTCGAGGCCTATAGTTAAGTTGGTTCA
>DAOUPL010000026.1 GCA_030626185.1 bacterium
AAATTATTAAGTAAATTGTCAATGTAACCTGGATTCATACAGGTTGTTTTTGTTGAACATATAATTAGAAGAAGAAAAAGAAGTTTTATTTTTACCATGGTGGACCTATGAGGTTATTAAGTTTTTAAAACTATGATTGCGTTGTTATAAACAAGCATTGATACCATGCGCTGAATGACAAAATGAGTGACTGTGAATCACCATCACCTATTTTTTTTATAATTAGTTCTGAAAAATAAGTCCTGGAGTTACTTTGTTGAGAAATGAACTCTATTGCATCTTTGTGATTGTTTTGAAAATGATCTGTGTTATAAATTGTTATTTTTTCATTGAAAATGCTGTACAAAACAGGAACACTTTTAACAGTGCAAAATTTTTCACTCAATATATCATCAACAAAATTATTAAGTAAATTGTCAATGTAACCTGGATTCATACAGGTTGTTTTTGTTGAACATATAATTAGAAGAAGAAAAAGAAGTTTTGTTTTTACCATGGTGGACCTATGAGGTTATTAAGTTTTTAAAATTATGATTACGTTGTTATTGTAAGCAAAATTTTATTTATGGCAAGATAATTTTAGTTGTGAGATAATTTTTTACCTCTTGCACAACCGACTCCCAATCAAATGGTGCTGGTTGTTTAAAGATTTTCATGCTTGGGTACCAAGGAGTTGTTTTTTGACCATGAATCCATCGCCAATCGGTTACAAATGGTAACAACAAGTATACTGGGCGATTAAGTGCACCAGCAAGATGTGCTACAGCGGTGTCGACAGAAATAATAAGATCAAGATGATGCATCACAGCAGCAGTATCAACAAATGGGCCATGTTTTTTGTCAAATGTTTGTTGATCAAATTGCTTTATACTAATCGTTGGCGGCAGATCATCAAGTTCATCAACGCCATCAAAACGTTGCAAACTGTACAGCGTTACGTTGGGCAACAACGCAAGTGATGATAAAAGTTTTAGTGGTATGCCACGTCGCGCACAGGGTAAACGTGAAGCATCGTTTGCGATAC
The DNA here is from genome assembly GCA_030626185.1 of bacterium. GTDB lineage: Bacteria > Babelota > Babeliae > Babelales > Vermiphilaceae > DAOUPL01. Next base: position 1,025 of record DAOUPL010000026.1, read on the forward strand.
TTGCTTGCCAACAAATACCAATTTTAAACGTGTCGTCCTGTGCAAAATGTGGGCGCCAAGAATCTATAATCTCTTGTGGAATAGAAAAGTAGGGTGTTTTTTTTGTAAAGTTTTTTGGTTTATCTTCAAAAATAGCGGGCAAACTCATGAGCGTTGCACGCGCATCATGTTGTGGAACTCTGTTGACGTACTCTGCAAGATCGTCGATGTAGGGGCAATAAGAAAATAGTTTTACTAGTGGTTTTTGTATGCGCACAACAACACGTGCGCCACGCTCTTTTAAGCGATGTGCATAACGAATAAACTGAATCGAATCACCAAGTCCGCCCTCGTAAGTGAGTAAAATTGTTTTTCCAGTAAGTTGATTAGTTTGTAATAAATGCCGTAATTTGTCGCCGTTTTTATGCGCACGCTTTAGATATTTGCTGTGTTGTGGCCAACCATCATCAAAGTTGCCTTTTTGCAATAGCGCAAACCCGAGGGCAAGATTAGCCGCCTCGTGATTAGGTTGTTTTTCTAACACTTTTTTATAAATGGTTATTGCTTGATCAAGTTTGCCAGCAATTTTGAGCGTATAACCAACGTTGTACAAAAATGATAACGCACGTGGATGTTGGCGATAAAGTTGTTTAAATATTGCGAGTGCTTGTGGAAATTCACCAATGCTTAAATATGTACTAGCACGTAACAACAAAAGTTGGTAATTATTTGGTTGTAGCTGTTGTGCACGTTGTGCATGCATGAGTGCGTAATCGAATAGTTCTTGGGCTTTATAAATTTCAGCACATTTGTAGTGCACGTCAAAATTATCAGGATTACTTTGTAATTTGTTATTTAAAAGTTCTAAAGCATTATTATATTGTTTGTTAGTAATAAGATCATTAATCGTACTAAAATTTGTGTGAATAATGTTTATGTTAAAAAATATGAGTAAAAAGATTTGTTTATTTTTGTTCATGTTTTTTTGCAATGCGTTTTTTCACTTCTTTTACAATCTCTTTCATGATGGTGTCCCAGTCGCCCGGTTGTTCTTGACGAAATAATTTCATGTTTTTGTACCATGGCGTATCTTTAATTTTTAGCATCCATCGCCAATCAGCCGGGTTGGGCAAAATGTTTAATGTTGGCACACCAAGACCTGCAGCGCAATGGCACATTGACGTATCGATAGAAATCATTAAATCAATACCTTTTTCTGCTACAAGCACAGCAACGGTATCTTGAAATCTGCCATGATCGCGATCAAATGATTCATCAAATTCATAAATTTGTGCACGAACTTTTGGGTCAAGTTCATCAAGTTGTTCTGTGCCGTTAAAGCGTTGTAAACTGTATACACTCACGCCAGGAATGTCTAACAACGGTAACATGTGTTTGACGTGTAATGATTTACTTTTTACTGCGTTACGTAAAAACGCGGTGTTGTAGTTTGGGTTACCCTGCCAACAAATACCAATCTTAAAGTTTTTATCGTGCTCAAGTTTTTTGTTCCAGGAATCAATTCGTTCTTGTTTTGCAAAAAGATATGGCAGTTCGTGAGGCACAGTTTGCAATGATGTTTTCATCAAATATGGCAACGTAAGTAGCGGTGCCCAATAATCAAACTTAACCGGACGTTGATTGTATTTAATAATTTGATTAATGTACGGGCAATTTTTCATAACGTCATTTAGTGGATTTTGTGGTGCAAAAACAACAAAAGCGCCACGTTCTTTGAGCTCTTTTAAATAACGCACAAATTGGAACGTGTCGCCAAGACCTTGTTCGGCATAAATAAAGATTGTTTTATTTTTTAGTGATGCAACGCCATCCCACATGGGAAATTCAAATTCACGCAACTTTAATCGTTTGTTTTTCCAGCGCCATTCATAACCCTCAAATCCTTTTATAAAATCACCTGTGCACAAATGTGCAAGACCAAGACTAAAGTTAGCTTCAACGTGATCGGGTTGTAATGCAAGAGCTTTTTTGTAGTAGGGCATTGCGTTCTCGATTTGATTAAGTTTTTTGTAGGTGTAGGCAATGTTGTATGCAATAGAAACACTTGCAGGGAATAGTTTTTCAAGCTCAAGATACAAATTTAAAGCTTGTTTGGTGTAATGCGCCATGTTGAGTGTGTTTGCAAGATCAAAAACAAGATAATTGTTGCGTGGGTTGTGCGCAATTGTGGTGCGTATGCAACGAATAGCTTCATCACATAAAAGTTCTTCTTTGAGTGCGTCACAAAGATTTTTGCACGTATCAACATTTGCAGGGTTTTGTGCGTGAAGTTTTTTTAATTCTTCAAGTGATAATTTTTTGTCGTCGTCGTTCGCATGATCTGGAGAAGCTTTTTTCTTGGGTGTTACAGAAATTATGAGTTGTTGACTGTTGTCATGATCGGCAACATGTTGTGTGAGCTCGTGCATAACGTGATCAAATAGTTGAAGCCAATTATCTTTAGTTTTTTGACGGAACAAGCGCATTTGTGGGTACCATGGCGTATCATCACGATCAAGCATCCAGCGCCAATCAGCTGGTTTTGGCAACAACAACCATGTTTCTTTACCCATGCCACCAGCAAGATGCGCAATAGAAGTATCAATAGTGATAACAAGATCAAGATTGGCAATAATTGCAGCAGTATCCATAAAGCGTCCGTTGGCTTTGTCGATGTCTGGGCCTGCAATGGTGAGCCATTGATTGTTTTGCAGTATTTGTACTTCTTCTTGATCGTTCATTTTTTGCAAACTATACAGCGTAACGCCAGGGATGTCTGCAAATTGTTTAAATTGTTCTACTGAAACTGATTTTGCTTTTACTGCACGCTTTAAACTATTTGTTTGGTATTGTGTGTTGCCTCGAAAGCAAATGCCAATTTTAAAGTTTTTATCGTGAGCAAGTTTGTTTTTCCATTGGTTAACAAGATTTTTATCAGCGTACAGATAAGGAATATCTTTCGGAACATTTTTTAGCGTTGTGTTGCACATAAGCGGTAAACTCATAAGCGCAATGTGATAATCAAAATGTTTAGGACGTTGATTACGTGTAACGACAAGATCAACGTATGGGCACAATTGTATGATGTCTTTAAGTGGTTTTTGCACTTGCAAAATTACGGTGGCACCACGTTCTTTTAATTCTTTTGCGTAGCGTACAAACTGAAATGTGTCGCCAAGACCTTGTTCGGCATAAATAAAAATAGTTTTATTAAACGGATCAGAACCATCCCACATTGGTTGATCAAATTTACGCGGTTCTTCATTATACGCTTGCCAGCGCCATTCATATTCACGCCAACCACGTTCATAATCACCGATAGTCAAAAGTGCAGATGCGTATGCAAAGTGTGCCAACGGGTACGCAGGACGCGCAGCAAGAACTTTTTTATAAATCTCAATTGCGCGATGAATGTGACCAAGTTTTTTTAGGGTAAAGCCAAAGTTATAAAGTGCACTGATCATATTTGGTTTTTTATCAAGAACTTCGGTGTACAACTCAAGTGATTCTTGATTTTGTTCTGCGATATTGAGTGTGTTTGCAAGCTCCAGCATAATGCGTACGCTACCAGGTTGGCGGGCCAGTGCTTTGCGATACCAGGCAATTGCTTTTTTTAAATTGTCATGTTGTTTGTACAAGCGACCAATTTGAAAATAGCCATCAATAAAATCAGGATTAATCTCCACGGCTTTTTTATAAAAAGTTATTGCTTTATCGGTATTTTTGTGTTGTGCGTAGGATGATGCGAGATGTGCAAATTCTTGGGAGATTTCTTTGTGAGTCTCGTTATAACTTTGCTGTTGTTCAGCAAAAGATAATGAGCAACCAGTAATGATAAAAGTTACTAAAAAAATAGTATTACAGGAGTTTTTGTATATCAACATGATTGCTTCATTATCCTCTTTTCAAAAGTACTTATTATTTGTTATCCGTGAGTTAAACTGATTATCATATTTGATTCTTTGAGTTCGTTTGTTCGTGTTTGTATTTCGCTGTAATGTTTTTTCCATACAGTATAATTTTTTTTGCAAAGCAATGGTCGCATTGTATTAATGAAATAAAGAAGGTAATTGGCTTTTTGGATCAATTCTTTACAAGAGTATTCGTCATTGTTGTTATATTTCTTGTTCCAATTTTCGTAATGTTCATTGTACGTTCTTAGTAAAGATGTTCTCATCGTATCATAACGATCTGTCCAATTTCTTTTTTCTGTTTGTTCTTCATATAGTCCAGCTATCTTTTTTGCTAAAACCACACGTTGTACAGAGAGTATTAACGTGTCTTTAATTTGGTTGGCTTTTTTAGCATCTTTAATTTTGTCTTTTAGATCATTGAATTGATTTTCTTTATATTCTTTTGAGGATTGCAATGTAATGCATTTATCTTTCCATTGTTGATTGAGGTTATTATAAATGTTTTGCCACTTTTCTTTCAAAGTTGTTTCAATAAAAAGATTTTTCAGTTGTGCAGCAAGATTTTCCATTTCATGATAAGATATTTCGGCTTGTTGTATTGAACGAGTGGATTTAAACGTATCCATTTCTTCGTTAAATCGATTTTTTACTTTTGTTCGCATTCTTCGAAAGTTTCGATTTGTTGCGTACGACGCACATGATAACGACAGTGCGCATAAGATAAGCGTTAGCGTATAAACATTGTATGAAGTGTTCTTCATAAGGCTCCTTTTTTTTAATCCCTTGGTTATGTTTTTTACTTAATATAAAGAAAAAAAGCAACTAATTTTTTTAAATAATGCGTTACGGATTAAAAGCAGGGGAATTCTGAGCGCATCATTAAATATTGTTTTGGGATAGAAACTCAATGAGTTGTGCGACACCATCATCATCTGTTGCGCTGATAAAAACGTTTGGTTGATAGCGTCCAAATTGGTTTAGACGCGCGTAAAATTCTTTTGATGCAAGTTCTTTTTCCAATAAGTCCATTTTGTTAAAAATGTAGACCATTGGTTTGTGAACTTGTAAATCATCAAGTGTTTCGCGCACAACGTCAATATGTTCGTGCCAATTCGGGTTAGAAGCATCGATGACGTGCAATAATAAGTCAGCGTATTGTAATTCAGACAACGTTGATTTAAATGCATTAATAAGTTTATGTGGCAGTTGTTGAATAAAACCAACGGTATCGGAAATAACGCCACGTTTTTTGCTATCAACAAATAATTCACGCGTTGTTGTATCAAGTGTTGCAAAAAGTTTATCTTGTGCGAGAACATTACTTTTGGTTAAACGATTAAGCAATGTAGATTTTCCTGCATTGGTGTAACCGATTAAACAAAATTGTTTTACGCCAGCGTTGAAACGTTTTTTACGTTGCGTTGAGCGAGCACGATCGATAGCCTCAAGGCGTCGCTTATATTTTAAAATATGTTGATCGATATAACGAAGTTCGCGTTCTTTTGCTGTTTCGCCTGGTCCACTTTTAAATCCAATAACACCAGATTGTTGTGCCATGTGCAAACCTTTGCCAGATACACGAGATCTTCGATGTTGCAACATTGCAATTTGTACCTGTGTTTTACCTTCAGCGGTGACCGCATGTTTTTCAAAAATTTCTAAAATGAGCATAGTACGATCAAAAATTTTACAATCAAGAATTTCATTCAAATTGCGTTCTTGTTGTGGGATAAGAGTTTCAGAGAGAATGACATGTTCGATGTTGTTGTCATCACAAATTTTTTTAAGTTCTTGCAATTTACCGCTGGTTAAAAAGTATGCATTGTCGATGGTACGCAATTTCATAAAGATTGTTTTTTCACATGTAACTTCATTGGTGTCGATTAAATGCAAAAATTCATCAAAATACGAATCGATGTTTTTTGTTTTGTTGTACGGTGCTTGAATACCAAGGGCTAATGTGCGAGCATGCTCTTGGGTGGGAATTGAACGGACTTTTTTCATAAATAGTGTAGAGTTTCGATTATTAGGGTTATGTGCGCCTTTTTATATTACAAATTGTAGCATTTTGTGGTGTTTTTGCAAGGGGTAGTGTGTCAATAAGCTGTCATTTGACAAAATAAGCATTTATGTCAAACTGTATTTATAATAATTGAATAATATTATTTTGAAGAAAGAGTTTATGAAAAAACTTTATTTATACCTATTAGTCGCTGGTTTTGCACTTCCACAAGCGAGTTTGGCTAGATCGCCGAAAAAAGTATATATTTCATTTACTTTTGAGGTAAAAAGTTATCTTGATAGTGTACGTAGCAAGGTTCGTTCTTATTTTTCTAAAGATGATAATGTGCAACGTGATAAAAAGATTGCGATGCTTTCTGCTGCTATTTGTGCGATAAGTTCATTTGCTATCGTGGCAACAGAGCGTGGGCGAGAAGCTCTTGGTAGAACATGGCAAAATTCTGGTACGTTTTTTCAAGTTTGTTTCGATTTCTTTGGTGATGATCGTACGCATACATCGGTAGGGACTGATATTAACATTGATGCACAAGATAGTTTTTTGTTGATTCCATTGCTTACTGCGTTATTTGCAAAGAAAAAGTTGCATGATGCACAAAAGAAAAAATACAGCGGGTGGTGGCAGGTTTTATAAAAATACCTTAGACTAAAAATAATTAAGCAAATTTCTACATTATCATTAATAAAGGTCTTTTGTGTTTGACTTTCTGACTAAAAAATTAACTTCCGCCTTTGATGCTGTTGTCGGCAAAAAAAAGATTAATCGTGCTGCGTTAAAAGATGTTATTGCACAAATAGAAGATGCATTATTGCAAGCTGATGTGCCGTACGAAGTTGTGCAATCGTTTATCGCAACTATTGCCGACGAGGCCGTTGGGCAAACAATTATTGGTTCCCTCAAGCCCGCAGAACAGTTTATGAAGTTGGTGCATGACAAAATGATTGAATTCATGGGTGGTGCACAACAAAAAGAACTTACAATAAAGCGTGGTGATGCAATTGTGGTTATGGGTTTGCAAGGATCGGGTAAAACAACGACCTGTGCAAAATTGGCACGATTGTTAGAAACTGACAAAAAAATTAAAAAAGTATTATTAGCATCAGTTGATTTTTATCGCCCAGCAGCGATTGATCAATTACAAATTTTGGCACAACAACTACGCAATACAACATTTTATCGTGCACAAAATAGCGACGTTGTTGCTGCAGCACAAGAGATTTATCAGCAATTTAAAACTGGTGATTATGATTTGTTGTTTCTCGATACTGCAGGACGGTTGCACGTTGATGAATTAATGTTGCACGAGCTACAAAAAGTGGTACAAATCGTCAATCCACAGCATAAATTACTTGTGATTGATTCGATGACTGGGCAAGAATCATTAACCGTTGCACGTACGTTTAACGAACAAATAGGTTTTGAGCATGCAATTTTGACCAAAACAGATAGTGATAGTCGTGGTGGTGCCGCATTTGCATTCAATTTTGCGCTACAAAAGTCAATTGCGTATCTTGGCTCTGGTGAAAAACTTGATGATTTGCAAAAATTTCATGTTGATCGTTTGGTACAACGTATGCTTGGCCAGGGTGATCTGTTATCGCTGGCTGAAAAAGCTGATAAATACGTTGATGAGCAAGAGCAAAAAGCATCATTTGATCGTTTGATGAGTGGTGCGTTTACGTTAGAAGATTTTGCTGATCAAATGGGTATGATGAATTCTATGGGCTCATTGTCGTCGCTTATGAAATATATGCCAGGCATGGGCAGCATGAAAGTTTCTGATGATGATCTTGAGCGTGGTGAGCGTGAGATGAAAAAGTTTCGTGCAATTATCGGCTCAATGACCAAAAAAGAGCGATTATTACCAGCTATTTTGTGTGGATTACGTAAAAAACGAGTTGCTCGTGGTGCTGGTGTGCAGGTACAAGAAGTAAATTTACTTCTTTCCCGCTTTCAAGAAATGCAAAAATTTGCTACCTTCTTTAAGAAGGGTGGTCCGTTCTCGGGCCTTTTTGGTTGATAATTTATAATCCAGGTAAAAGGATATTACGATATGGCAGTCAAAATACGATTGGCTCGTGCAGGTAAAAGAAAAGTGGTTTTTCATAAGATTGTTGCAGTAGATTCTCGCAAAAAGCGTGATGGTGCAGTACTTGATGATATTGGCACGTATGACGCACGTACAAAAGAAATTGTTCGTTTTAATCAAGAATTGTACAACAAATGGGTTGGCTACGGTGCACAAGTAAGTGATTCTGCAAAGAAAATTTATAAACAATTTGTTAAAGCACAAACAACGCAAGCATAATTGACGCATACCAGTAGAACAAGAAAGATACTATGTTTAAAGATCTTGTTGAATATTTGGTTCAGCAGCTAGTCATTAAAGCAGAAGAAGTACGCATTACTGAAGAATTTAGTGATGGCGTATATCGTTACTCTGCTGACGTTGATGATCGTGATCGTGGCAAAGTTATTGGCAAAGATGGCCAGACAATTCGCGCATTACGTTATTTTTTATCAACTATCGCACCTGATGATGTTACTGTTGAATTCGATTTAGTACAACAATAATATTATTGTGTTACACATTTCTCTTATATCAGTTTTTCCTGAATTATACCGTTCTTTTTTGCAAACAAGTTTATTAAAACGTGCACAAGAACGATCTATTATTTCAGTAGAAGCTGATTCTTTATTTTCTTATTCTCCTCCCAAAAAACGCATTGATGCGCCAGCTTTTGGCCCTGGGGCCGGTATGGTGATCAAGCCCTATGTTGTGCAATCAGCTGTTGAAGATAAACAAAAAAAGCATGGCAATGCGTTTAAAGTATTTTTTTCTCCGCATGGCAAAAAGCTTGATCAAGCGTTATTGCGTGATATTGCAAAGCGTTTGAAAAGTTTTGATCATCTTATGTTGCTTCCTGCGCGGTACGAAGGCATGGATGCACGTGTAGAAGATGAATACGCTGATGAGATTATTTCAATCGGTGACGTTGTGCTTATGGGTGGTGATATTCCAGCGATGATCTTTTTAGAAGGATTGTTGCGATTGTTGCCTAACGTTGTGGGTAAACAAGCTTCAATTGAAGATGATTCTTTTACCGGTGCGCTTGTTGATTATCCCGCGTACACTGAACCAATTGAGTGGCAGGGCAAAAAAGTGCCCGATGTGTTACGTTCAGGCAATCATGGCGCAATTGAACAATTTAGAAGAGCACAAGCATTAGAGCGTACGCTTGATGGTCACGTACAATGGTTGCGTGAGCATTGTGTTGATGAACGTGATAAGAAAGATGTATTACAAAAGTTACCAGCGCATTACGTTGTGTTAATGCATGATGAGGTGTTGATTGGCAAAAAAGAAATTAAGCCGGGAGTTACGTCAGTAACTTCGTTAGATATTCATGATATTGCTCGTTCTGCATGCACGTACGGATTATCTGGTTATTCGATTGTTACACCGCTTGTTGATCAGCAAAAGATTGTGCAAACATTATTAGATTTTTGGTTAAATGGTCAAGGACAAGCGTATAATCAAAATCGTTTTGACGCAGTAAAAAATGTGACGATTAACAAATCACTTGATGATGTTATACAAAAGATTACTGAGTCTCATGGTGTTGCACCATTGTTGATTGCAACTTCGGCAAAAAAAGTAGAGCATCGTGGTATGATTACTTTTTTTGATCAAGAAGTTGTGTGGCGTCAAAAACGGTCAGTTTTGTTAATCTTTGGTACCGGACAAGGGCTTACGTCAGAGTTAATTGAGCGTTGTAATTATGTGTTACCGCCAGTTGGTGGATTTAGTGAGTATAATCATCTTTCTGTGCGTTCTGCTGCAGCGATTGTTTTTGATCGTTGGCTTGGGATTAATCTTAAAGATCTTTCGTAATTGATCTTGACAAAAATGAGCTACGCGCAATACTAATGCCCAGAAAGTATAGAAGCATCAAAAGGAGAAAAGATGAAAAAAGCTTATCTGTTCGTAGCACTTTTATTTGTTATTCCATCTAATGCAAAAACAGAGTTTTCGCTACCAACAATTCCTGATGATGCAGCAACAATGATTTTTGTTGCTTTGTTTGCCTTTGTTTCTTACAAGATACTTACTGCAAAAAATCACCCACAAAATCCTGATACAGACACAGAAACAGCTACGGTTGACGATGAGAAAGAGAGTGATAGCGAATATTTTGATCGCATTGCGCAAGAACGTGACGATCGTCATGAAGAACGTGAAAAGCGTAAAGAGCGGCGCAGAAAACGGCGTATAAAATTAAAAGAGCGTAAAGAGAAACAACAATTAAAACGAAAAAAACAAGTCGAACAATCTGTCTCCGCCAAGGCTTCCGTCTCCGCTAAAGCTTCGCTGGACACGTCGACGCGACAAGGCGCCGTGACGGCGGAAGAGCCTGTAGATTACTCTCGTGAGATTCCAGAAATTGGAGATGGCTTTATTGATAAAGCACTTCTTTAATCTGTAAAAAACTCCTAAAATAAGCCTTTTTGTGACAAAAATTGTCATTTTGTCACACTGAATAGATGGATGGTTATTAACTTCAGTGGGGGCTTATCTATGAAAAAACATTTTTTACTTTTTGCGTTAGCATGTGGTTTGGCGGTTGTATCGACCTCCGAAGTGCAGGGTGATCCAATAATCGCAAGTGCTGTAATGGTACCAGTTGTCAGTATTTTATTAACAACTGCTGGTGTTAGCTATTTAGCTGCAGGTGGCTTATTTGGTCGCCAAGTAACTTTGTGGAAAGAGTTACATACAGCAGATAAAGTTATTGTTGCTACAGGTTTAACGTTGTTGACAGTTAGTATGATTTCATTGGCTTGTGTTATTGCAGGTGTTGGATCGGTAGCATTTCCGCTATTTATGGCATCTCTTGGTATTCTTATTGCTTGACTTCAAATAGTAAGTGCATAATTTGAACTACTATTCCAACATTGTACAACGTACCTCCAAAAGAGGTCAATCGGAAATTGAAATTCAATAACCTTTCGAGGCCTATAGTTAAGTTGGTTC
>DAOUPL010000052.1 GCA_030626185.1 bacterium
CTATACAAAAGATTATTAATGAGTGGGGTTCGCCAATACCAACAAACAAAAAAGATTCCGTCTCTGTATGTACGTTCAACAAAATACCACCCAAATTAAAATATGAAAAAGAAATTATGAAATCGATAACCAATTAAACCAATAAAGGAACTTGTATGAAAAAGTTATTATTCACCGCACTGTTGAGTGCAACTGTTGTTAGTGGTTTGGGGGCTATGGATTTTTCTAATGCAAAAAAACATACTTTAAAAAGGCTTGATCAAATAAAAAAAGAATGTTTAGAAGACCCTACATGTCAGATAAATAGAATAAATAACATTTTATCTTGGGATAGAAAAGAACATTGTGCGAACCCTAAAAACCAAGCTGATATCGTATGCACAAATTCAGAACAGTACGAATACGAAAAAAACTTGTTTAAAAAAGCGCTAGAAAAACTAAAAAATCAATAACTAAAATTATCAAAAAAAGCCAACTTACAAGTTGGCTTTTTCTACTTCTCTCTTTCTATAGTATGCATCACTTAGACGTGCATAATTAATGTTTGAAAACTGTCTAAACAATTTTTTATGTATCCGATAAGCGTCAAGGAGAGTTCTGATATCCGACGTAGCAAAAGCGTAGACGGATGAATGAATCTTGAACCTTGTGACGCGTAAAAACGATCAAACGGAACGTTTGTGTCCTTTTAGTCAAGGTGTTTTTGACATAAAAATACCTTGGGAGAAATTTATTTAAAAAAATGTGAACATCGTAGGAAACTACGGTATAATGGCGCGATTAACTTTTTACTCTTCTATTTCTTCTTTAATCATCTTTATCAACTGATCTTTATCGCTGACCCCCTCATCAAGCTGCAGCTCATAAGCCCGCCGCACCCATCGCCCCATCTCTGGCCCCGGCTCAACCAAATCCATAATGTCACGACCGTGCAACAATGGCTCAAGAGGTCTATGACGAACTTGTAAGTTATCAACGATAGACAAAAACGTCGTGATGTCTTCATGATCGATAGTCAACGGTTCATGACTGCTGCCATTTCTACCACGTTGATCAGCAAGTGAAAGATCAGCAAGCAATTGCATTGTGCACTCGGGCGCAATTTTATGCGCCAAACGTCGATACGCATTAATCTTTGCTTTTTGTACAACAAGTTGCACTGGCTCCATGTGATGATTCACTAACTTTTTTACACAACGAATTAAGTCATGATTGTTTATAATTCGTTTAAGCAATCGTACGGCAATCTCTACACCTTCTTGTGCATGACCAATCGATCGCCACACACCATCTTCTTTTTTTGTTGTTACAGCTTTGCCCAGATCATGGCACATTGCACCGTACAACAACGCACGTTTAGCATCATCATCATAATTTTGTGCAATTATTGCAGCTGCATCAATACTTTGCATCGTATGCTCAAACACATCACCTTCTGGATGCCATTTAAGTTGTTGCTTTACGCCAATTAACGAAAAAAGTTCAGGGAAAATATCTTGTAATCGATTAATTTTTCGTAACCACCGTAAACCCAACGATGGCCGTTGTGCTCGAAGCAGCATTTTATTAAATTCATCTTCAATTCGTTCACGTGAAACTTTTGAAACATCCATTGCTGTGCACACACGATTAAGTTGATCATTAGGCTGCATCGCAAAGCGTGCAACAAATTGCATAACGCGAAAAAGTCGTAACGGATCTTGTACAAAAAAATCGATATTTGGTGAACGCAAAACATTATTTTGTAAATCTTGTAACCCATTAAACAGATCAATTAATTCTTTTTTGTGCAAATCTATGCCCATGGCATTTATCGTCAGATCACGTCGCGCAAATGCATCTTCATACCGCATGTCTGGATCAAGTTCAACTTCTGGCTTGCGCCCACGATTATCTTTTCGTGGTACCGACCAATCGATATCGTGCCCGTGCAATCGCAATACACCAAATGATTTGCCCACCAAACTCACTGGGCCATGTTTTTGTAATAATTTTTGTAGTTGTTCAAGCGTGATTCCATAAATTTCAAGATCAATATCTTTTATCGCACGCCCTAAAAAAAGATCCCGAACAGAACCACCAACAAGAAGTATTCTGCCCCCAGCGTTGTGCACGTCATCAAGCACATTACGAATTATTTTATTCATTTGTAACAACGTTGTAACATCACGCATAACTGATGAAAGATCTCGAATTTTGCCAGACATATCGCCTCATTGATGATACACTAAAAGTCTTATAATCTTATTGTATACTGTATCATGAAATCAACAGGAGTTCCCACGATGCTCAGAAAAAATAATTTATTAACATTTATCGTCACATTACTCTGCACAACAACCACTTCATGCTTTGCTGGTTCATATTCAACGTATATTAGTGATTTATTAACTAACGCAGAATCATTGCCAATACAACTTACGTTAGCATTGTTATTAGGTGTTTTACTTAGTTTAACACCGTGCATTTATCCCATGATTCCTATTACCGTTGGCATGCTACAAGCACAAGGTTCATCGTCGTGGATTAAAAATACATTATTATCATTATCGTACACGTGCGGAATTGCCACAACGTTCGCCATTTTAGGGCTTATTTCAGCATTTACTGGACAACTTTTTGGCTCGTTTATGCAATCACCGTTTGTACTTATTCCATTAATTATCTTTTTGCTTTATCTTGCTGGCTCCATGATAGGCCTTTACGAAATGTATGTTCCACGTTTTATGCAAAAACAACATGAAGCTAAACGTGATGGCTCATTACTCACAGCGTTCACCTTTGGTGTTGCAAGCGGTACTATTGCATCTCCATGTGTTTCACCAGGATTGTTATTATTGTTAACAATAGTTTCATCAATGCAAAATCTTTTTGCTGGTTTTGCGTTGTTGTTTGCGTTTGGCGTTGGCATCAGCATGCCATTATTATTAATCGGTATCTTTTCTGGCTCAATGTCGATGTTACCACAAGCGGGAATGTGGATGGTAACGATCAAAAAAGTTATTGGTATATTTTTACTATTTGCGTGTTGTTATTTAGCGCAACCATTTATTGCGCTACAATGGTCAACCCTAATCGGAACTATACTTTGTATTGCGCTAATAAATACAAGTAATATTCTAAAAAAAAATGGCACAAAAAATATCAAAGAAATTATACTCATCACCTTTTTTAACACTATAATTGTTTCCATTATCTATGTTCCTATATGGTACTTTGTAATTTACAAGCCTGCTGTACAACAAACACAACTAATTAATTGGCACAACGATTATCACCAAGCTCATGCATTAGCCAAAAAACAAAACAAACCATTATTAATAGACTTTGGAGCACCTTATTGCTCAGTGTGCAAAGCAATTGATAAAAAGTTTTTTGCCAATCAAGATGTCGCTGACATTATAAACAAAAATTTTGTTCCACTTAAAATTGATATTTCTGAAGAAAAAAACGAATTTTTACAAGAGCAGTTCAACATTATCGGTGCACCAGTTATTAACATCGTCAACATAAAAAAAGATAAAGAATTACAACGTTGGGGTGCAGAGTTGTATGATTTACCTGTTAAAGAGTTTATAGAAAAACTTACTAAATAATCGCAAAAAAAAGCCAATTTAATATCCTTTTATGTTTACACAATTTTTTACTTTATTTTGTTTCCGATAAGCGTCGTGAAAAGTTCTGATGTCGTGTCGTAGCTTTAGCGAAGACAGACAAATGAAGCTTTTCCTTTGGCGCGTTCAACGATCAAACGGAACGTTTGTGAGGTATTTCGTGAAATCTGCCATGGAGTTTACGCGACGGCTGGGTTGACATAAAAACACCTTGGAAAACTATACTTAAAGAAATTGTGAATATCTTAATGAATTACGCTATAATTTACAATTTTTCGTTTGCAGCGTTATACACACCTACCACAGAAGAAACAAAGCCCGCAACGCTAAAACTAGCCATTGCAAAGCAAGCGTTCCGAATTTTTTCACCCTACCAAACTCCCTATGAAAAAACTAAATCACTTTATTAAACATTACGGTAAACATACCAAAGTTACAAAAAAAGAGAGGCGAATTTCTTTTCGCCCCTAAATAACTTTCTTAAAATTTTATCGCTTATTAATTAAAAATTTGTAATCCCATTTTTAACGCGAATTTTCAACTGATCGCGCTTTTCTTTATTCAACTTACAATAGTGAGTAAAAAACTTTTCTACCTGCTGAGTATCTAAAAAATTTACTGAAAGATGCGAAAAATCATTTTGCGAAACTTTATCACTTTTAATTTTTTTAGAAAATTGAGGACGAACCGCAACATCATCAAAATATTCAAAACCAACTGCGTAGCGCTCGTAAACCACATTCAGTTTAACTTTTTCATCAACTTCTAAACAATCATCAATAAAATTACATGCCCATAAGGCCCTATTAGTTAAATCCTGACTAGCAGATTCATTTATAAAAATAGGCTTAGATGGCTTACCACAACATCCATCACAAATATCTTCAAATAAATAACACATCCAATGCGAAGGATTACTTCTACTCGTTCTAGCCTGCGCAGCATAACTAATCAATAAACTCGCTAGTAATAACTTTTTCATAATTTAACCTCTTATTTTTATTTGTTTATGCTAAACTCATCAAACTTTTTTTCAACTTTTTCAATAATTCGTTTACTCATCAACACATTAGCTTTATCGTTTATTTTATAAAGTCCCTTGAAAATATAATCATCTTCTGGAAAAGAATATTTATTTTCTGCCATTTTGTAATAAACCGTAGATATAACGTGACCAATAATTCCATAAGTCAACATAGCTGCTGGTGTATGAAAAACTTTATCAACAAAGCTATTATCTTTAAAATAATGAACACCTAACATCATACCACCAGCCAGTGGTAGAGAAAACGCTAACACATCAACTACTTTATTGCATACCCACACATTTTTTGCAGTCTTTTTAGCCCAAGCAATCTCACGCTGCAACAAATCTTTAATTTCTTTTCGTTGATCAACAGACAAGCTATTATACTTTTGCATAAAAGACCCAAACCTATCACCATACAAATAAGAATCACAATAAAAAATAGCATGAGTTTTTTTATCTTGGCCTTTATGCTGCTTGACTTCAAATAGTAAGTGCATAATTTGAACTACTATTCCAACATTGTACAACGTACCTCCAAAAGAGGTCAATCGGAAATTGAAATTCAATAACCTTTCGAGGCCTATAGTTAAGTTGGTTC
>DAOUPL010000012.1 GCA_030626185.1 bacterium
GATAAAAAAATCACCAATACCGCAAATACCAAGCTGCGTTTCATAAAAATTCCTGAAAAATTAAACATAAGACTTCTCCATTTATACCTTCATTTATTAACATTTTAATACATTTAACCTCAAAATATCAACCGTTTATTACAAATAGTCACAAAAGCTACCCTTGTTGACATCACCACATAAAAAGTATAAATTAACTATTAGAAACATTTTTAAATGGAGTCTTAATGCAAAATACTCGTTATAAACAAATAATCACTGCTTTCACCCTATGCACATTATTTTTGCATGCAACGCAACAACAAGAACAACAAAAGCCAAAACCACTCTATTTATTCTCTCATGGCCTTGCAAATAACAAAACGCAAGTACAAGCGTACATCGATGAAAAAATTTTACCCCCTACAGCAATAACATTCAATTATCCCCATGGACGGGACACTAAAACTGTTTTTAAAAAAATACCGGTAACTAATCGCGTTAGTTTAGCACAGCAGTATGATATTGATGCATTAGCAAAACAATACGATTTTTGGCAGCGGCATTTGCCACAACTTAACAAAGATTGTATTATTGGTTTTGGTATTTCTAATGGTGCGTCGACGTGGATCAACTTTGTTGCACAAAAACAACCAAAAAACTTAGCTGCACTTATTTTAGAATCACCATTTGATCATACAAAATCAATAACTGATGGAATGCAACAAGCAATTAAGCAACATCTTGGCTTGTCTATCAAAAATGAAAATATTGAAAGTTTCATGAAAGGCATTTTTAGAAAGTATGACCCTAACGGTCTACAAACAATTGATCTTGTTGCGCAATTATCTAAAGATCTACCTATTTTACTTATCTGTTCTAAAGCTGATACACGTGTGCCACCACAAAGCACAATAAACTTGTACAACAAATTACGCCTTACTGGGCATGATAACGTACATTTGTTAATGCTTGATTATGCGCAGCATGACAAACTTATCTCAAACCCAAAAACAAAATCATTATTCACTCAATGCGTACACGCATTTTATAAATACTACGAATTGCCGCATAATGCGCAGCTTGCGCAAGATGGTGAACACATTTTTAGTCAAACTCAAAATCACTAAAAAACTTTTTTTGTAAATATTAGACAAGTACCATACAAAACATAAGTTAATTTTGATCTGTGTAAATAGATTGAAAATTATCATCTTAATTGCTGTTTACGTAAATCTATTATAAACTATCTTCGATATTACTTATTATACAAACAACACAAACAATAAGGATTCTTTATGAAGAAATATCTTTCTCTTACCCTCGCTTTATTAGTTATCGGCTCATCCAATGCATCAGAGAACAATCCGAATCCAATGACAAAGTTTATTGCTAACGTAAGTAATTGCTTATATGATTTAATAAAAAATGACCCTACTGTCGAAAAGAGCATAAAACAAAGATATTCAAAATTAGAAGAAAAATATAATCTTGCTGTCAAGAACGAAGATAATAAACAAGCTTTTGTAACTTTGTTTGATATTTATAAAAATCTTACGGGAATGCACAAATATAAAAGCGGAATTGAACTAGCATTTAATAACTTAACACAACAAATGATTCCTGTAGGAAATCTACGCTCTTCTAACAATGAGATATTTCCTGTATATAAACTTGGTAATTTCTTCTTTATAAAAAACAATAATACATACCTTTATATTGAAAATCGCTACAACCCACCAAGGTACCCTAACCCATTAGAATACTCTTATCAAAATAACCAACTAAACAGCAATGTACCGAGAATTACAATTACAACTCACTTTAACACGACAGTTCCAGCAGGTATGACAATACGTGGAACAGATTGTGTAACAGCTGGAAGATATCCACAATAAATTACTAAAAATAACTAATCAAAATTAAAGAGCAAAAGACCTTATTTTAAAGTTTTTTGCTCTTTTTTCTTGTCTTAAATTTTTGCAAAAGAGAAAACTTTTACATTTTTTTTTGCAAAATTATTGCATTTTTGCTTTTTAATATTGTATGTTTGTAATTGAACATGTATGTCATAGTTCGTTAAGCCATGAAAAAAAGGAGAATATTATGGCAACTAAAAAAAAGAAAGCGACTACTACACGTCGCAAAACAACTGCTAAAAAGCGCACTACTGCGCGTAAAGCAGTAAAACGCGTTACTACAAAGCGCCGCACAGTAGCTAAAAAAGTAGTGACTAAACGTCGCTCAACTGCTAAAACAGCAGCAGCTAAACGTGTTGCAGCAGCTAAAAAGCTTGTAGTAGCACGCAATAAAGCAGTGAAAAAGATTTCTTCTTCACATGCTACACGTATAAAAAAGATCGCTTCAGCGCATAAAGCAGCAGTTAAGAAATTAACAGCTAAAAGTAAAGCCGCGGTTAAAAAATCAATGAAAATGCGCGATGCAGCAGTGAAAAAAGTAAGAACTGCAGCTAAGAAAGTAGTTACAAAAGCAGTTACTAAACGTCGTGTAGTTGCTAAAAAAGCAATAACTAAACGTCGTAGAGTAGTGAAAAAAGTAGCTACACGTAAAAGAGCAGTAAAAAAAACTGTACGTAAAAAAGCAGTAAAACGTCGTTCAACAGCTAAAAAAGCTACTTCAAAACGTCGTTCAATGAGTAAACGTCGTGTAACTCGTCGTACGAAACGATAAATATCATTTTTTCATGATGATAACACGAACAAATTATTAAGGGAGTGGTTTAAAGTCACTCCCTTAATTCTTTATTAATTTATGTGTTCAAATCTTCTTGATAGAATAAATATAATGCACCGGACGTTATAATGAGCGTTAGTACAAAATATACCGAAATTGCCTCACCCAAAAAGTACCATCCAAAGATTGCACCAAATAATGGAATAAGCATCATCGATAATGATAAAAAGGTTGCTGAATACTTTTGCAACAAAAATCCATACAAATTGTAACAAAAAATATTAGAAATAAAGATCAACGAAAACAAACGAATCGCAATGCCTGAGACCAATTCTGTTTCTGGTACAAAGTTTATCGCATTGCCAGAATATCCCATCTTATAGGAAATAAACCATGTTAAAATTGCAAGTAGCCCAGAAAAGGTCATGCAAAAACCATTTATGTGCCATGTGGAATAATTAAGATCTATAAGATCTTTTACCAAGATCCAACCAAGTGCGGCAGAAAAAACTGCTACTAAAAGAAATATTTCAGGAAAAGAGAATGAAAAAAGATTACTCAATAACTCTTCTTGTGGTACTTGCGCAACTAACAATGGAATAAACCCAACAAAGCCTATAGCAATGGCCAGCCACTTTTTTGCACTCAAATGCGCACCATAACCAAAAACCATAATGCCAGCGGTAAAAAATGATGATAAATTAAAGAATATTGCCGATTTTGACGATGCTACGTATGGCAACGCACAAAACTCTAAAACATACGATAAAAAGATATGAAACAACGATGCGCGTACAAATAACCATAAATCACTCTTTTTACGCAATACAAAAGTTCCAGATAAATATGACCAAACTAAAAGAATAGCTCCACCAATAATCATACGAAGACCAACAATAAAGATAGGATCAAAATATTGTACTAAATCTTTGGCGAGGGTAAAGGTACTTGCAAGCGCCATACCCAAAATAAAAATTAACCACATATTTTTATTGCTCTTCTTCTACTAAGTCGTTATCAACAACTCTAATCCGCTCAATCGATTGCGCTTGCCCAGAATCAACATCAACGCTTATTACAACGCCATTAAGCATAATTGGCGGTGTTGTTTCTACGTAAAATCTTGTTGGCATTTGTGTAATAAAACGCTCAATTATCGGTTCTTTTTTCATACCAAGCATTGAATGTACTGCACCACACATACCAAGATCAGTGATAAATGCTGTACCGTTGGGTAAAATTCGTTCATCAGCAGTTTGCACATGCGTATGCGTACCTACAACTGCACTGACTTTACCATCGAGATAATACGCAAGTGCTGCTTTTTCTGAGGTCGCTTCTGCATGAAAATCAACTATCACCACATCAGCTTTGTGTTTTACAAACGATAACAATGAGTCAATTGTTTTAAACGGACAATCAACATGTTCTCTCATAAAAACACGACCTTGTATATTAATTACTGCAACACGCACCCCTGCACAATCAACTATCACAACCCCTTTGCCTGGAGCTGCACTTGAAAAATTTGCTGGACGTAATAAATCATCACTATTTTCAAAATAAGAATAAATTTCTTTTTTTGAAAATATATGATTGCCAGTCGTGATTACATTTGCATGATTGTGCTTAAAAAAGTTAGCAATCCTGCTGGTAATCCCTCTTCCGTCACCAGAAGAGTTTTCACCGTTGACTACCACAAAATCAACGTTATGATCGTTTTTTATGTGTGTTATATTTTTTTGAAAAATTTGCCGTCCTGGTGAGCCAACTACATCACCAACACACAAAATTCGTATTGTTTTACTCATGCGTTACTTACTTTGCATATTCGATTGATCGTTTTTCACGAATCACGTTAACTTTAATCTGACCAGGGAAGTTCATTTCTTTTTCTATCTTGCGTGCAATTTCTTGTGCAAGCGCAAATGCTTGTTCATCATTAAGGCGATCTTCTTCGACAATAATGCGTACTTCACGACCAGCTTGTAACGCAAAAGTTTTTTTAACACCTTCAAACGAGTTTGCAATATCTTCTAATGATTCCAAACGTTTGATGTACGCAGCAAAAGTTTCACGACGTGCTCCTGGGCGTGATGCTGAAATAGCATCCGCAATACAAACAATCGGTGAATAAACCGACGTGAAAGGAACTTCTTCGTGATGAGCCTCGATACCGTTGACAATAACTATATCTTCGCCACAACGACGCGCAACATCGGCACCAATTATAGCGTGAGGTCCTTCGATCTCAGCGCTCAACGCTTTGCCAATATCATGAAACAATCCTGCACGAAGCGCAATAGAACCATCTAAACCAAGCTCTTGTGCAATCATGCGTGAAAAAACACCAACTTCTTTGCAATGCATCAAAACATTTTGTGAAAAACTTGTTCTAAAATGCAACTTTCCAAGAAGTGTAACAATCTCTGGATGAACTCCTTGCAAGTTAAATTCTAAAATTGTATCTTTGCCGTATTCTTGAACAATATCCTCGATTTCAGATTCGCATTGTGCCACTGTCTCTTCGATACGTGTTGGATTAATTCTTCCATCAGCAACAAGCTTTTCTAACGAACGCTTTGCTACTTCACGACGAATTGGATTAAAGCCTGAAATTGTAATATCTTGTGATTCACTAATAACAAACTCCATGCCAGTTGCCATCTCAAGAGACTTGATATTTCGCCCCTCTTTACCAATAATTCGACCTTTCATCTCATCATTTGGTAAATGAACCACACCTGATGTATGCGCAGCAACTTGATCTGCAACATAGCGTTGCATAGAAGTTACAATAATATCGATTGCTTTATTTTTGGCTGTTTGACGAGTCTCTTCATCAACTTTTTGTAGCCATTTTTGCTGAGAAAGCCTTACTTCAGCTTCCAAAGTTTCAAACAAAACTTTTTTAGCTTCTTCTTGCGACATGCTACTAATGTGTTCTAATTTTTTTAGTAGCTCATCGTATAAAAGACGCAATTTCTCTTCCTTTAAACGAAGAGAATCTTCTTTACGAAATACATCTTTTTCTTTTTGTTGTAACTCACGACGCAACGAGTCAACATCATTTTCTCGTTGTTCAATTTTTTCTATTCGCTCGCTAACTCTGCTGCTTAAGCGATCAATCTTACTTTGTTCTTGCTTTAATTCAGTTTCAAACTTTTTTCTACGCTGATAAAGCTCATCTTTAAGTTTTAGCGATTGTTCACGATGTTTTGCATCTAAATCACGCTTGCTGTAACGTAATTTTTCTTCGACTTTTTTAAGACGATCTAGTTTAGCACCTATACGCCAATAAAAAAAGATGGTACCAAAAACACCAATTACTGCCGTGCCAACACCAGCAACCATTACCATTATGTTAAATTCCATTCTTAACTCACTTTGCTGTTTTACCTTTACGGTAGTTTAATTATTACCAACCTTGAAAAGAATAGAAATACAAAAAATACTTATTTATAAGTAATTATAAAAAACTCACTGTTCCACAAGATCCTTATGATCATCAAACTTTTTTATTAAGCGCTCACACGTTTGATTGTATTCGACAATCATTTTTTTTTGTGACAACAAATCAACTGTTACTTGCAATAACGCCAAAACTGAGAGCTTTTTGTCATCAATCATTTGTGGCGCAATTGCCTTTATTGACGCAGTTATCTGATCTATATGTTTTACCACGTCATTTATAACATCCTGTGATTCATCACTCACCAATGAATACGTATCACCCAAAATAGTTACTTTATAACTTTTTGTATTACCACTCATCATGTTCATCTCATTTAACTAAAAGATCAATGTTCTTAATTAAATTGTCGATGGCGATCTTTGTTTGCTCTTTTTCTTGAGTAAGCTCTTTACGCTCATTGGTCTCTTGTATAGCTGAACCATGCAACATTTCAACCTGTTCAACAAGTTTAGTGGTGCTTTTTTCAAGATCAGTATTCTTTTTTACAAGCACTTTGTTGTTTTCCTCAAGTTCTTTTTTTGCGCCTTGCAATGTTTGCACGTGAATAACAAGTTCTTGTATTTTCTTTTCAAGTATTTCTAATGCATTCATCAAATGCTCCTTTTTTAGATAGTAATTAAATTAATTATTATTGTATAATTAATTTAATTTTACGGTGTATTGTTACACCAAGTCAATATTAATTTTATGAGCGAACGGTATTAACCAATTGCTCAAATGCTTCTGGCTCATAAATAGCTATTTGGCTCAACATTTTACGGTTAATCACAATGTTATTTTGTTTTAACTTATGAATTAACTCGTTATAACGCATACCATGGCTATTTGCCGCAGCTTTAATACGAGAAATAAACAACGAACGCATATCACGTTTTTTTAGTTTACGCCCCTTAAAAGCAAACGCCCATGCACGTAACAATGTCTCTTTTGCACGTTTAAAGATATTGCTACGTTGCCCCCAAAAACCTTTTGCCTGTTTTATAAGACGTTTGTGACGCTTTTTAACTACGACACCACGTTTTACTCTTGTCATATTTTAATCCACTTATTTTAAAAAAATACAAACTATACTCTACCAAGCAATCTCATCATGCGTTTTTCATCTGCAACAGCAACATAACCACCTTTGCGCAATTGTCTTTTACGCTTTGAGGTCATCTTGCCCAACAAATGGCGTCGAAACGCTTTGCCACGCTTAATTTTTTTGCTTTTTGCGCTGCCTACAACTTTAAAACGTTTTTTAGCAGCTGATCGTGTTTTTGACTTTACTTTTGTCATAAATAAATCCTTGATTATTTTATCTTACTTGGCTTTATATAATAAATTCGTGACCAAAACTGCCCGAGCTTTGATTCACCTTCTTGCAAAATATCTTTAGCCCAATCAAATTGTACCAAATAATTATCAATACGAGCAAAAAGCTCTTGCCCACGGGATTCTCGTGTTATGTTTTCACGACCACGAAAACACAACGTACATTTTACCCGCTTGCCGTCTTGCAAAAAAGCTACCATACGTTTCATTTTTGTTTCAAAGTCATGATCGCCAATCTTTGGACGAAACTTAACTTCTTTGATCTGTATAGTTTTTTGCTTTTTCTTTGCTTCAGCTTGCTTTTTCTTTTCTCTATACAAAGATTTGCCATAATCCATAATCTTAACGATCGGCACACCATCTTGGCCGCCAGATTCACTTAAAATTACAAGATCAAGCCCTACAACGCTGGCCAACTTTAGCGCATCTTTTTTTGAAACAACCCCAACATTGTCGCCTTCATGCGTGATCAACTGCATGCGATCAGCATTTATGCGCTCATTAATTAGAGGAAGCTCTACGCGTTTATCTTTTTTAAATTTCATAAATCCTATTTAACTCACTTGCGCTTGTTTCATAACTTCGCGGTAAATTTCTTCTTTTTTATCTGGATTTGCTTGTAAATATTTTAGTGATTGCTCACGCCCTTGTGCTATTTTTGCATCTTTATACGAGAACCAAGAACCAGACTTTTTAATTACATCAAAATGAATCGCTGCATCTAATAGATCAAGCTCAGCACTAATGCCATAACCAAATATCAAATCAACTTCAATACGCTTAAATGGTGGTGCAACCTTGTTTTTTACTACTTTAATTGCAACGCGATTACCAATGTGCGTATCACCTTTTTTCAAACTTGCTACTTTACGCATGTCCAAACGCAATGATGCGTAAAACTTTAATGCCTTACCACCAGTGGTTGTCTCTTTGGGTGCAAACGGCATTCCACCAATGTTCTGACGAATCTGATTAATAAAGATCAAAACGGTGTTTGATTTATGCACAACCGGCGTCAACTTACGCAATGCTTGTGACATCAAACGTGCTTGTAAGCCCATGTGTACAGCACCCATATCACCTTCAAGCTCAGCTTTTGGCACCAATGCAGCTACAGAGTCAATAACAATAATATCTACCGCACCTGAACGAATAAGCATTTCTGCAATATCAAGAGCTTGTTCACCATAATCTGGTTGCGAAATAATCAATTGATTAACGTCAATACCAAGATCTTTTGCATATTTTGCGTCCATTGCATGTTCTGCATCGATATACGCACACACACCGCCTTCTTTTTGCGATTGTGCAACCACATGCATTGCAAGAGTAGACTTACCTGATGATTCAGGACCATAAATTTCTATAATGCGACCTTTAGGCAATCCACCAATACCAATTGCACGATCAATTAAGATAGAACCGGTTGAAATAGCTTCAATTTTTATCTTGCTATTCTGCCCAAGTAACATTACTGAGCCAGCCCCATATTCTTTATCAATTTGAGCAATGGTAGCATCCAAAACATCTTGTTTGCCAGTTTGTACGCTTTTTTTATTTTTCGTCTTTTTGTCAACCAAAGCCATTGTGAAGCCTAATTTTAACTTGTTATTGTTATCAAATCACTTGTTTTTATTGTAGCAGTTCTATGCAAATGCGCAATAAAACTACCAAGAAACTGTTGTTTTCGCTCATTTTCTAGTTTATCAACTACCTTTTTAATCGTTTCATCAGATCTTTCAATGGTACTTTTTTCCATATCTTCCAAACGAATAATAAACACTTTATCTCCAGCTTCTTGCTTAATCACCGCTCCCAAAACATCCATTTGACGCAACGATGTCACGTCTAACCCTTGTTTTTGAATAGCTTTAACATCATCACTTTCTGATAACAATAAATGACGTGTCATTGTTGGCTTTTTATCCCAATTGCCTTCTAGTGCTTGCTCATACGCTTTTTTTGCTGTAATTTGCATCTGTTGTCGCGCATTATGCTCTATTAAATCTTGATTAACTTGAGAAGCAATTTCTTCTAACTTTGGCGTATACGCGCGCTCAATTTCATCAAGTTGCACAATAATGCCATTATCTTTATCCATCATTACTGCTCGTAAACCTAAATCAGGAAAAACAAACAACTCACGAACCATTGGGATTTCTGCACGTTCTTGCAACGGTAAATCACGCTGAACGCCACCATGCCTTGCAATAAACGCTTGCAACGATTGCTCATCAGTTGCTACGTTGCTCAATCGTGCATCATCATTAAATGCACGCGCAAACTTCTGTTTTTGCAATGTTGCAACAATATCTTTTGCAACTTCGCTTAATTGCTTAAGAATCGCTGGTGTGCGCGAAATACGCTGCACAATCACAAACTGATCATCCATGGTTATAACTGGTGCAATGTCGCCATCGTTTTGCAACGTAAACGCTGCTTTATCGATCGGCAATGGTTGTGACCCACGAACAAACGATTCAACCTCACCACCATGCTTTGCTGTTTCATCTTGTGAATATTCTTTTGCAAGCTGTGCAAATCCATCTGATTGCACAACTGCTTTTTGATACACGTCTTGCGCTAAATCATACGCTTGTGCTCGTGGTAGCTCATCAGAAATAGGAATAACAATTTTACGAATGCCAACTTTTACTGGCTGACTAACAAATTCTTGCATACGTCGCTGTTGATAATAGTTTTCAACTTCATCATCAGTCACCACAACACCGTACGCTTCTGGCGAAAATTCCCAATACGTTCCACGACGCTTTTCTGGTACCATGTAGCGATGAGCTCGACGATTTTCATTATCATAAAATACTTGCAACTCTTGCTGTGAAATTTCTACTTTACTATTTTTTTTAATAAACTCTGCCAAATCATACATAACATACGTAAACTGCTTTTTAAAGGCATCTTTATTGATCGCATATTCACGTTCAAACTCTGGCGTATAAGCATAATGCCCCAACACATCCCCTACTGAGTTACGCGCTAACGCGTCAGTAACTTCATTTTCAAACTGTGTACTGTCTATACCCATGCGTTGCAAATACTCACGTAAATAAACATTATTAATTCCACCATCTTGATCGTACAAATATGGTGGCACAATATCAGAAAGGTACTTTTGTGAAAATTCTTGATCATATAATTTTTCAACCAAATAATCATGATGAATAGCAATACCCATTGACTGTGCTGCTTGATCAAGCAACGCACGCTTAACTAACGTGGTAGCAGCAGACTGACGAGGATCAAACAATCCATACATTTGTAAAATATAATCAGCAAATTGACCATATTGCGCACGAATAGCAGAAATATATTGTTGTTGTTTTTGTACTTCAACATCAAAATCACGCTGGCCAACTACCGCATCATTAACTTTGATTGCCCATGCTTGTTTTTGCATGCGATCACCAAGTATTGCGGTCAACAACGGTACTAAAATCATCGTAAGCACTGCAGTTATCATTAACGAATGTGCTGCTGGTGAGTTTAAATTTTTACGAATCGTAGTAATCATAATTATCCTTGCAAAGTTACAAAACGCACATCATTTAA
This sequence comes from bacterium, assembly GCA_030626185.1. Lineage (GTDB taxonomy): Bacteria > Babelota > Babeliae > Babelales > Vermiphilaceae > DAOUPL01. The sequence goes on from DAOUPL010000012.1 coordinate 11,033, forward strand.
TCGTTTGTGCTGACGCACTTGATTGACGAGCGTTACTAATTCATTTTTATCTTCATACAAATCTGTCACCACTTGATACCAAACAATATCGCTTCCTTGTGGTGTACAACTTTTATGTTCATTCAGGATAAGCGAAAAGCCTTTTTTATCAAGTTCTTCTATAAAATTACATGCTTTTTTATACGTACCAAACCCTGTTAGCTCAGCAGAATGTAATGATTCTTTTTTATCAATAAATCCTTGCACAATATGCGCACCAACGCTTTCATTGTTTTTTTGACCCGTAATACCAAAGTTAACATTAGTAACTAAATAATCACGCTGTGAAACAACATAAATATGCGCAAGATAACCACCAATAAAACTAAAAAACAATATGAAAAGTATGCCTGCAAAAACAGAACTTAATTGACGACGCGTAATAATAAAATCAACGCTGTGCTTGCAATTCATTTATTAAACCTTTTTGATTAATAATCGGTACCAATGTTTGTAGTATACTTTCTTGGTTATTCTCATCAAGCATATATTCCGAATATGTATCGCTTATCCCATGAAGTGCAAGTTTTTTCTTCAGCATACGCCAAAAAGTCATCTGACGCTTTGCGTAACGTCGTGTACGCATCTGAATTACATCAATAAGATCTTCACGTGAATCATCATTATCGTGAAGATCGTGCAAATATGCAACAATCTCATCATAACCAATCAACTTTTTTTCTTTGATAAAAGATTCCCACCGTGTACCCATAATCGCACGTACTTCGTCGATCCACCCATCATTCATCATAACGTACGTTCGTTGATTAATACGCTCATACAATTGCTCTCGTGACCTGCACAACCAAACAATCTGATACTCATCAAATAACGGTTTGTACACAAGTTGATACGATGATGGCTTAGAATCTTTTTGTAACAAATCTAATGCACGCACAATGCGATAACGATCATGTTTATCAATCGCTTGTGCTCGCTCATAATCTTTTTCTTGTAATTGTTGCCACAACACAACGGTTTCTTGCTTGTCATAATTAGTTGATTGTTGATAATCACGTGGGCTATTTTTCCGACTCTCTGGAGGAAATAATAATGAACTTAAATAAAAACCGGAACCTCCCACTAAAACAGGAAGGTTCCCACGATTATAAATTTCTTGTACCAAATTTTGCACTAATGCACGATAACGCACAACACTAAAATCTTGTGGCTCACTTATAACATCAAACAAATGATGCGTGCATGGTTGATTACGCCAATCAGGCTTTGCTGTTCCAATAGAAAACGGCATATACAGTTGACCAACATCCATATTGATAACTTCAATAGGATATCGCTTTGCTAACGCTACCGATAAAAATGATTTCCCCACTCCCGTAGGGCCATAAATAATGAGCATAAAACACCGTAAAAACAAACAATTACCTACTGTTTAAGATAACATGTGCCCCACAGATTCTCTAATTTTTGCCGCAACATTTTCTACCTGAGCGCCTTGGACCACTGCAATCTCTTCTGCTAACAACTCTTCTGTTTGCTTTAATAAATTCTTTTCACCAAACGAAAGCTCTTTGTAACCAGCGATGCCTTGTAAATCACGATAAATAGAGCAAATTTCTTGCAAATTACCCGTACGCAAACGTTCTTGATAATCTTTGCAGCGTTTATTCCAATTTGGCTGCATTGCATCACTATTTTTAACAAGCTTTGCCGGTTTGGCTAAAAATTTAAATGCGTCTTTAACATTATCTTGGGTACTTAATGGACGAATACCAATGTGATTAACATTGGCAACAGGGACCAAAATAGTCACTTCTTGTTTAAATAAGAGTAATTCGTAAAATTGAACTTCAGTGCCAGCAACGCTTTTATCAACAACCTGCTTTACTTTTGCCACACCATGACCGGGGTATATAACTTTATCATCAACTGCAAACATACCTATTCCTTTTTGTTTAGAAATAGATAATAATTATTAGTTTTTACCCTTACCAGTTAGTATAGCACAGTGATCAATAACCAACAAACGCTATAAATCAGGGTTTATTTATAATTCAACGTAAACATACGCTTTACAGCAACAAAACCAAGTGAGTCTGCGTATTCTTTTGCCAGCCTAATAGTTTCGGGTGTTAATAACGAGTGCCACCGTTGTAAAATTAATCGTACACCTTCGTTATCAGATTGCGAAACAACAATATCAAGCACCGAGAAACTTCGCTCACCATCAGGAACCGGATCATTGGTTATCCCACCTTGCATGACTTTTTTTGTACGCTTGTTAAGATCACCACCAGCATCAACTAACAACTCAAGAACTTTCATACGCAACTTTGCCATATCAACGTATGAAGCTGCCATGTGGAGCGGTGTACGGTCACCATTGTTGATAATATTAGGGTCAGCTTTATAACTAAGCAATAACTTAACGCTTTTTAATCCTTTAGGATAACCAGCATTTTGTACCGCATAATGCAACGCAGTGTTACCTAAATAATCTTGTGTGTTTACATCAAAACCACTTTGTAACAAACCTTTTAATTTTTGTAAATTAGATGTTGCTGCAGCGCTCATAAGCGGTGATTGTTGTCGTGTGCGATCAGAACGCAAGCGATAATGCATCCAAAACGCAAAAAAAAGGGCAACAATAAGAATAAATTTGCCCGAGAACAATAGATTGGGTATATGTTTTTCCAACACATTCTCCTTTTTTCCATCATAATTACTGTAACAAACAGTAAAATAAAAATGCAATACATCATAAAATTCTATTTTCAGGAATCAAATTATAACTGTTATACAAAAAGCAAATAGGGGACGCCAAAATAACTCACAAAAGAGCTCGGCGGCGCCAGCTTTCCCTTTTTTGGGAAAAAAATAGTTCTTTTTTATCTCTTGTGATGTTCAATAAATACGTAGTAATAATTATTGAAAATTGATGATACATACTCAACGAAGAAGAAATATGAGTCTAACGTACTAAAGGTTCTTATTTATTATTACGAGCACGACGTACAATTGGTTCTTTTCTTTTTTGCACACAACTCATACAAAAACCAACAAAAATCATACAAATACCCCCCTTTTTGGGATGATAGAACTCTATACGTACAATAGTGTTAGTACCAACTCTTTCTATAGTGAGTATAGATTGTTCTTTTCTTTTTATTCTTTTACTTATGTATGTATGTATAGATATGTGTATACAGGTAGATGAAGATATTTCTTTATAAGTTAACATACTTAAAGCGTTAGTACGTGAGTACAAGTTACTTGTTTTTTTTCTTCGTAGTTCAGAACAAATCATATGTTAACAAAAAGATAAACTATCGCCCTTTTGTTTCAACAGAAAAATATGTAAGTAATTTTTACTTGTTTATAAAGTATAAGTTCATCATAGTAAGTTCTTCGTAAGTTCATCTTAAAAGACTGCTTCGCAGTTTATGCTTAGAATTTCTTTTCCAATTGTTGATTGACATGCAACAGAAACATGACAAACGGAACCAAGCCCATCATCCCCCGTTTTAAACCCCAGAAAATGGGATGAGGGGTGAGTGTGGAGTGCGCAAACCAGCATCGTAGCCTGGGGAAAAGGCGTACACCGTCATGAGATAAACTAAGCACACGTCACGTCCAACTGGTTTCGCACGACCCATAAAATCAAAAAATCATCATTATCACCCCACCAAGTCATCTTTAATTTTGACACGGTACAAATTATGCGACTCAGTGGCAACAAAGACACGCAAATGCCATTTAATCGTTAAGTTCAAGGGGTGCTTGATAAAAATATACAAATTGTTATCCTAATAGAAAACATAGTTAAAGTAAAGGTAAAATCATGCTAAAAATCAAAAGTTTATTATTTATATTTGCGGTAATCATTTCTACACATACAAAAACAGATTCAATATTAGAATATATGAATCTACACAACATAAATTTTTATGAAGCTTGTCATATGAAATATTATGAAGAAAAAGATAAATTTATACACTGGCGATTTGAACATTTAAAACGACAAATGAAACTATCCAACATGCCTATACAATTAAAAACCATTTATAATGCCAACAGCATAAATGGTTTTAGTAATTATAGGCAAAAAACTGTTTCAATCACAGAGGGCATGTTAAAGAAACACAGCATAGAAGAAATTATGGGCACCATATTTCACGAGCTTGGACACATAAAATTTCACTCAAAAAATAAACATCAAAAAACAGTAAAACTGGAAAAAATAATAAAAGGTTATAATCATATACCATCTTTAATCAAATACAACCCAATAGTCCTACAAAGTCTTGCTCTAATCAAATTAACTGAACTCAAGTGCAGACGATCAGAAGAAATTTATTGCGATAACCAAGCTATAAAACATAAAAACTATTCTTTAAAAGGTTTTTCCAAGAAAACAAAGTCTCCTCACTCAAGACGCGAAGCAATATTTTTAACTCATCCATCAGACAAAACTCGTATTTTCAACGAAGAATACCAACAGAAAAAACCTGCCGAACGAACATTTGCCGACTGGATAAAAAAGAAAGTATTTGTTGACGGGCTTTGTATTTAGCACGTCCAACTGGTTGCGCACAACTTATAAATCAAAAAGTCATCTTAATCACCCCGCCAAGTCATCTTTATTTTTGACATGAGAGAAATTATACGACATCCTCGCAACAATAAAGCTCTTTAAAAAAGTTACAATTTTACTAAAATAACTAGTAAAAAGCATTTAAGGAGCTAACTATGAACGACAAATTAACAACCTTGCAAGCATATGAAGCCATGCAGAGATTTCTAGAAATATATTTTCATCAAACAGACTCTGACAGCTTAGCTGTTCTGTTGGGTGGAATGCAACTTCTTGTGGACGGCACATCTGCTGATCAAGCGATGTTAGAAGATTGGGTAGAAATCACAAAAAACAACAATGAATTATCCACAATCGATGGATTTAATGCAATGAAAACATTTTTTCATGACTTCTATCAAGACTCTTCATCAACAAACGTCCACAAATTACTGAAAGACCTTGATTCTGTTACAAAGCCTGATACCAATAATGAAACATGGAACAATTGGGTGCAAAGTGCTGAAAAAGCGATAAAAGAACCATTACCGCGCGGCATCCAATGGGCTGAACCGCCCACCAACGCATCTTAAATCCACCAACAAACCAATCGATATGGCAAAAGATTGTTGATAAAGTGCGATTCGACATCTTATGCGTGTAAGCTAGCAAGCAATCCACCCGCCGTCCATGCTTTCCGTCTTCGCTCAGAGCTATGCCGAGACTTTGCGTATAAAACTACGCAAAATACAATCGCGCAAGCGCTATGGCACGGTGTTCAAAACCCCCATTAGATCGCCCTTTCTCACTATTTTTTACAAATCTCATTACCACAGCCATAAAAAATCTTCGTCGCCAGACTTAGATTTTATGAGTTTTGCGTTGACAAATGGCAAAGCAAATTATATACTACTTGAAGAATTTAAAATAATACGCAACGACTTAAAAGCCACCGTATTACAAAACGAGTTTTGCTTATTTATCTCTAACTTAAAAAGTGGGGATTATAAGCGTATCATTTAATAATTTTACCAAAAAAGAGGTATTTTATGTCTAAAAAGATTATCGGCATTGATTTAGGAACAACGAACTCTGTTGTTTCATTTATGGAAGGCGGCAACGCCAAAGTTATCCAAAATAAAGAGGGTAACAACACAACTCCATCTATTGTAGCATTTACTAAAGATGGCAAGCGATTAGTTGGTGTTTTGGCAAAGCGTCAAGCAGTGACTAATCCAGAAAACACCGTTTACTCTGCAAAACGCTTTATTGGTGAGCAGTACGACAACGTGAAAAACTCACTTGGTCGCATTCCTTACTCAGTAACGCGTAAAGCAAGTGGTGCTATCAACATCAGCTGCCAAGGTAAAGATTATTCACCACAAGAGATTTCTGCGGCAATTTTGAGTCATTTAAAACAAGTTGCAGAAGAATTTTTGGGCAGCAAAGTGACTGAAGCGGTAGTTACCGTGCCAGCGTACTTTAATGATGCTCAACGTCAAGCAACAAAAGATGCGGGTAAAATCGCTGGTCTTGACGTAAAACGAATTATTAACGAGCCAACAGCAGCAGCACTTGCGTATGGCGCAGACAAAAAGAATGACGGCAAGATTGTTGTATTCGATTTTGGTGGCGGTACATTTGACGTTTCTGTTTTAGAAGTTAGCGATGGCGTAATTGAAGTTAAATCAACAAACGGTGACACATCTTTAGGTGGTGACGATGTTGATAATGCATTAATCGATTACTTAATTGCTGAATTCAAAAAAGATAGTGGCATTGACCTATTACAAGATAAAATGTCGTTACAACGTTTGAAAGAATCTGCTGAAAAAGCAAAAAAAGAGCTTTCAACATTATCTGAAACAGAAATTAACTTGCCATACATTACTGCTGATGCAAGTGGTCCTAAACATTTGAACATTAAACTTTCTCGTGCAAAGCTCGAAGCTTTGTGTGCAGACATTTTTACTCGTTTGCTTGAACCATGTAAAAAAGCTCTTTCTGATGCGAAACTTTCTGCATCAGATATTAACGAAGTGATCATGGTTGGTGGTTCTACTCGAATCCCTAAAGTACAAGAATTGGTGAAAAACTTCTTTGGCAAAGAACCAAACAAATCAGTAAACCCTGATGAAGTTGTTTCTGTTGGTGCTGCTATTCAAGGTGGTGTTTTAGCTGGTGACGTGACTGACGTTCTATTACTTGACGTAACTCCTCTTTCTCTTGGAATTGAGACAATGGGTGGCATTACAACTCGTTTAATCGAACGTAACACAACTATTCCAACTAAAAAATCACAAATTTTCTCAACAGCTGAAAACAACCAAACATCGGTAGACATTAAAGTTTTACAAGGTGAGCGTGAATTTGCAAAAGATAACAAAGTTCTTGGCCAATTCCGTCTTGATGGTATTCCATCAGCACCTCGTGGTATCCCACAAATTGAAGTTGCGTTTGATATTGATGCTAACGGCATCGTACACGTTTCTGCAATTGATAAAGGTACTGGTAAAGAACAAAAAATTACCATCACTTCAAGCAGCGGTTTATCAAAAGATGAAATTGATCGCATGGTCAACGAAGCAAAAGAACATGAAC
>DAOUPL010000020.1 GCA_030626185.1 bacterium
CAAATGATTGAGATGCTTACACACCTTATGCCACAAATACCAAACGATAAACCTAATCACTTGCTTGGCATTGGTGATTTACCATCGATCGATGCGTGCATTCGTCTTGGTGTGGACACTTTTGATAGCTCACACCCAACTCGTTGTGCACGTCACGCACTTGCGTTCACAACTCATGGGCCACAAAAAATTCTTAACAGCAAACATAAATTAAACATGCAACCTATTGATCCTGATTGTGATTGCTTTACTTGCAAACATTATACTTTGTCGTACCTGCATCATTTGTTTAAAGCAAAAGAACTCACAGCGTATTCTCTTGTTTCTATTCATAACTTACATTTTATGATTAATCTCATGGCAAATTACCGCCAACAAATTTTAAACAACAAAATATAAAAATACAGTTATGAATTTAACTCTTGCATGATCACCCCAAAATTAATTACAATTAAAAAGTATTTAGCGGAAGATTATTATGCAAAAAAAATCACTCAATTTACTTTTAATACTTTTATTCAGCAATTCTTTTATTACTGGTCAAGAAGAACAGGTTCCAACACTATTTGAGCTTACGCTTGAATCTATTAAAAATAATTTTGATCGTATTTCCTTTGAAGAATTATGCCAAAATCCTCTTTTTGATGATTTTCTACCAAAACTTATTTATCACTGCTTTAAGAAGCAAATTATTCCACCTATTCGCATGAAAGACAAAAAAGAGCACGAAATGTGTTTTTACCCAAATACCATTTCACACGGTCCAATTATTTATGATCATAATAAATGTTGCTCTCTTATCTTTAACTATAGCCCACAACAATACGACATTGTAGCAACCTCAATTACCATAGAAAACCCACACATTGTAGATAAGTGCTCTCTTGGAACAGAAGAAAATTCACCAATAGCTTGTTTAATGCAAATCCCTAAACATGAACCTGAAATGATTGTAATAGCAAGAGAAAGTGGCCTTCTTTCTATTTTTCATATTGCTACAGAAGATGAAAATCACATAATGATACCAAATGGCTATATTGGTTCATTATCATGCGATCCATCAACTGGCTATATTCTTACCGATCGTTACTCAACAACTTACAAAAGACTCGATCTTATGATTATACACCCAAATTTTCCTAATTTTTTAACCTTTCAACACGTAATTAATGCAATTTCGTTTGGTACAGACCCATCAGATGATATTTATTCTCGTATGCCAGAAGAACTGATAAACACAATCCCCCACCGTTATTTATCAGGTGATTTTACCTTTGAAGAACAATACCTACTGTTTTTTTATTTACGAACTTTGTTACAACTTCGCAACGACACGTTAGATCACAATCTAAAATCACTAAAAAAACAATTAAAAAAAGATATCAAACAAAGCTCATTAGAGCCCGTTGTGCGCAAACACCTAGTAGAACATTTAAAAAAAGCTATACTTGATTATAAGAATAGTTCTCTCTAACATAAAGTATTATGCCACTAACCATTACTTCTACAAATAACCCGCTAATAAAGAAAATACGCAAACTTCATCAAAAAAAGTTTCGCGAAAAATACAACCTTTTTATTGCTGAGGGTGTGCGTTGCTGTACAACACTTACCAAAAAATTTACTCTAAAGCACTTATTTATTACGCAAGACCTTCTTGAATTTGCACAAGAAATAACCGATAATTTAACCATCGTTATTGTCCCTGATCATGTCATGATCGCGATTAGCGCAAGTACAACGCCAAGTGGCATTATCGGTGCATTTGAAATACCATCAGACAACAACTTTAAAAACTTATCCAATGGCATTGTGCTGGCAAACATCACCAACCCGGGCAACATGGGCACCATTATCCGTACAGCTGCCGCTATGAACACACCAAGTGTGGTGATTATCGATGGCGTTGATCCATGGCATCCACGAGTAATTCAAGCAACCATGGGAGCTATTTCACAAATTAATCTTTTTATTTGTGACTGGCAAACATTACTCAATAACACAAAGTTACCTTTACACGCACTCGTTGTTAAAGATGGCACGCCATTACAACAAAACAACCTTCCCAATTCTTTGCTTGTTGTGGGCAACGAAGCTCATGGCATCCCAGAGCAGTGGCTAAAAGCTTGCGACAAACGCATCACCCTGCCAATGCCAGGCAGCACAGAAAGCCTAAATGCTGCTGTTGCTGCATCGATTGCTCTGTATCTCACCTATAGTCACAAATCGTAATTTTTTATTGGTGAGTTTCTGTTTTACTGATATACTGAGAATGTTTTATATTTTTAACCCTGTAACCATTCTTTCTTTACACATATTCTTGTGTTTTTCCTGATTGAATAATTATTACAGATCACTCTTTGGAGTTTTTGTTATATGTCAAAAGAACGTATACGTCCTGAACAATTTTGTAGCGTTGACAACGCATTTGTTGCATTTAATGATGCAGAGCTTGCAGTTGATGCAAGTACAAAAAAAGAATTAGAAGCATTGTACGCACAAGCATTTTCTCAGCTTGCGCAAGGCAAACCAACAATAGGTACTGTCATCAAGATTGATTCTGATGGTATATTAGTTGATATCAACTACAAATCATATGGTCTTATTCCAAAGTATGAATTTACTGAACATGAATTAAAAACTTTCCAAAAAGGCCACGAAATTGAAGTACTTGTTGATCAATTAGAAGATATCAACGGTACCGTTGTATTGTCTTATGAAAAAGCAAAAGCTCTTCGTGCATGGGACGAAATTGTAAAACTTCACCAAGAAGAAAAGCCTATCGAAGGTATGGTCACGCATAAAGTTAAAGGTGGCTTGTCAGTTGATATCGGCATCAATGCATTCTTGCCTGGATCACAAATCGATTTACAACGTGTTATGGACTTTGATAAATACGTTGGACAAAAAGTTACCGCATACATTCTTAAAATTAATCAAAAACGTGGTAACGTTATTCTTTCTCGTCGTAAATACTTATCTGAGCAACGCGCTGGGGAACGTCAAAAAGTTCTTGAAACATTGCAACCAGAACAAGTATTACAAGGTGTGGTTAAAAACATCACAAACTATGGTGCATTTATCGATATTGGCGGTGTAGACGGATTGTTACACATTACCGATATGACATGGGGGCGCATTGCGCATCCAAGCGAATTAGTTAAAGTTGGTGATACGATCACTGTAAAAGTTCTTTCGTTTGATAAAGATAGCGAAAAAATATCTCTTGGTATCAAACAACTTGATGGTAACCCATGGGAAGATGCTGAAAAGAAACTTGAAGTTGGTAAAAAAATCACTGGCAAAATTGCAAGCATTGCTGATTATGGCTTGTTTGTTGAAGTTGCACCAAACATCGAAGGCTTAGTACATATTTCTGAAATTTCTTGGACTGATCGCATTACTGATCTTGCAAGTCGTTATAAAGTTGGTGATAAAGTTGAGGTTCTTCTTGTCTCATTTGACAAAGAAAATCGTCGCATGTCTCTAAGTGTAAAACGCTTAGCAAATAATCCATGGGAAGAGATTGAGTCACAATTTAAAGTTGGACAAAAAATCAACGGTAAAATTAACAACATAACTGATTTTGGTATTTTTGTTGAAGTTACTCCTGGTATTGATGGCCTTGTGCATGTTTCTGACCTTTCATGGACAGAACACATTGATCACCCACGTGATCTTTATAAAGTTGGACAAGAAGTTAAAGTTTCTGTTTTATCTATTGATAAGGATAAAAAGAAAATCTCTCTTGGCATTAAGCAATTAAGTAAAGATCCATGGGAAGAAGTTGAAAAATTATACCCAATAAACAAAGTTGTTAATGGTACGATTGTAAAAATTGCGAACTTTGGCACATTCATCAAACTTGAAAGTGGCATCGAAGCATTAGTACACAACAGCACACTAACTGAAGAAACCGGCAAAAAACCTAATGAAGAGTTTACTGTCGGTGAAAAACGCGATTTCCGTGTAATTTCGGTTAATAAATCTGATCACAAAATTGCATTAAGTACTGATTTAGAAAAAACATCTACATCTCGTGGCTCATCAAAAGGGCCTAAACGTGAAAAGAGCAGTTTTACAAAAGAACAAAAATCGTTTACTTCAACGTCATCAGGAAAAACAAAATCAGCATTCCAGTTGGCACTTGAATCAGCATTAGCAAAAAAAGATACTAACGATAAAAAATAAAAAATAGAAAGAAAGAATTTATTTATGGCACACGAAATTACTTGCGCAATCATTAAACCTGACGTGGTTGCAGCAAACAACGTTGGAAAAGTTATTTCTATGATCGAAGATGTAGGATTTAATATTCGCTGCATGGAAAAAGGTCATGTTACCAAAGAAATAGCCGAAGCGTTTTATGAAGTTCACAAAGATAAACCATTTTATAATGAATTGGTTGAATTCATCTCTTCTGGTCCAGTAATTGTAATGGCAATTGAAAAAGATGATGCAATCGCTAAATGGCGTAAACTTATGGGCGCAACTAACCCAGCTGAAGCTGAAGCCGGTACTATTCGCAAGATTTTTGGAACATCAATTGGGCATAACGCTGCTCATGGTTCTGATGCTGTCGAAACAGCAATGTACGAATTAAGTATTTTCTTCCCATTCTTGTTTGAAGGCCTTGAAAATAACAATGATTCAAATGATAATGATAACTTAGAAGAAAGTAGCGATTAAATTTAATTAAAACAATTTTCTTAAATTATAAAAAAATGCACATGTCGTAAAGATATGTGCATTTTTTATTGCACAAGTATAACCATTACCTTTATATCTCAATAAAGGTAATTTACTTTATCATTGATATGGAAATCCGTAAAAAAGGAAGTTTTCATGGTTATTGCGCAATATCTTACAACAGTTTTTATCATTATACATGGCACATGGGCAGCAAAAGAACCTTGGCCAATGCCAGAAGGTGATTTTTTCCAGCAAGTTGAAAAACAATGCAAAAAAGATGAAAAAGTTATTTCTTTTCATTGGACGGGTACGCTGTCGTCAAATGCACGCCGTAGTGCGGCACAATCACTGGTAAAACTTATAGAAAGTTACCCACCTAAGACAAAATTTGTTGTAGCCGGTCACAGCCACGGTGGTAACGTTGGCGTTATAGCATCACAACTTCTTGGTCAAAAAAAGGATCGCAAACATCATATTCATACGCTCATTAATCTTGCGACCCCTGTTGATGCCGATTATTACATGCCAGACATGAGTGTTATTCGTTATGTTTTTAATTTCTTTTCTTTTTCTGATAGAGTTCAATCTGTTTTTGGCTTTTTTCAGTACGAATATCCACCACACGATCGTATTGCAAATATACGCATTTCTCTTAACGGTCTAGGAACATCACATTCAGAAGCTCATGATCCTATAATTGGTAAATGGCTCCCACACCTTGAACGTTTATTGCTCGATAATGATCCAGAACATCCTTCATTTAGTAACTTTAATTTTAAACAAGAAGGCATTATACATTTTGTTGACAATCGCCCGCCTATTTTTGCATTCGACACAGAACGTGAATTTTTAAGAGAAATTGAAAAATTCATCGAACACAACAGAATTGTTGCAGCAATAATCAGAAGTAAAGAAGAAAAAATAGAAAAAATAATCGATTATGAAAAGCAATGGGCTATGATTGAGAACCACTATCACCACGATCACCCTGATCTTTTGCAAATCGGTCAAGCAATCCGTTAATCAAACGATACGCATCATCTTCTGCAAAACATTTTGCTAGTTCAATCGCCTCGTTGATAACAATGCGTGTATCAGTGGTAGTATTTGTTAATTCCCAAACACCCAACCGTATAATCAATAGTGAACTTATACTAATACGATCAAGTCGCCAATTTGCTAATAAATCTTTAAACGAATCATCCAAAGCAACTTTTTGATCAATCACTGCTTGCACCGTTTGCGCAACTTCACTATCAAGTGGTATATCTAACGAAAAACCATAATTAAAATTTTCGATTATTTCTTTAATAGTCACTTTATAATCAAATGATTCTAAGGCATAAAAAAGATGAAATAATAATGCTCGAATATCTCGACGAGACAATGTTGCATACAAAAAAGGTTTATCTTCTGACGAAACAGATGTTTTCATGATTATTTTTTTACCCGTTCAATATATTTATCATCACGCGTATCAACTTTGATCATATCTTCTTCATTTACAAACAACGGTACCGACACGACCAAACCTGTTTCTAACGTTGCTGGCTTATTGCCACCACCTTGCGCAGTATCGCCACGTACACCTGGAGGTGTTTCAACAACACACAACTCCATAAACATTGGTGGATTAATACTAATTACACGATCGCCAAAATACAAAAAGGTATAAATAGATTGTTCTTGTAAGTATTTTTTAACATCTTCTATTTTATTTTGATTAAGTTCAATTTGCTCAAAACTATCTTGATCCATAAAAATATATAAATCACCATCGTTATACAAATATTGCATATCGCGATATTTCAAATCTGGCGATTTAAACTTTTCACCTGAACGAAATGTCTCTTCGCGAATTAAACCAGTAATCATGTTTTTCATCTTTGTGCGCACAAATGCGCCGCCTTTACCAGGCTTTACATGAATAAAACTTACAACAGAATAGGGCTCATCATTAAAAATGATCTTTGTCCCTTTTTTAAAATCAGATGTAGAAACCACAAAATCCTCACTTAAGTAACCTAATAATCAGTATAAAGCAACGACAACGAAAATCAACGTTTTTTTAACAAGATTATTGCAAATAGGCTTTTGGACTGTTTATATTAAACAATAATAGGTATTACTCTTTATGAGGCCGCGCATGAAACCAAACAAATACAGGCAGTCAATTGTTATTATCACACTACTAATTAATCATTGTCACGCTGATGTCTTTAAAGACATTGGATCCTACATAAAGACTGGAGTTGAAGCTACCAAAACAGTTGTTGGTGAAGCTGGTTATAATAAATTCAAAAAGCATGTCAAAAAACATGGCTTAAAAAATCAATTTAAAGAAGTTGCTGATCACATAAATTTTGCGGACTACCACTTTGTTGGTACACATAATTCATTTGCAAACAAAAAAGTTTTTAAGATGTATAACCAACACTGGGCAACAATTACCCAGCAATTAAGATATGGCGTCCGTGGTTTTATGATTGACACGCATTTACACAAAAATCAAGTGCTTCTTTGTCACGGTTCCTGCACAGGTCCTGCTGTCTTACAAACAGGTTCCCTAAATCCAAAATACGAAACTTTTGCTAAATCATTAAGGTCATTTGTTCAATTTCTAGAAATATATCCAAAAGAAATTTTGTACGTAAATTTAGAAAATCATGCTCCATTAAAAGAAATACAAAAAGTAATCAAAAGTATTCCAAATCTTGATAAATATTTATTCAAACACACAGATTGGTCTGTTAAATTAAAAAAACAACAATGGCCAACAATCGGTTGGATGAGAAAAAACAATAAACGAATTATTATTGTTGTTAGCAACAGAAAAATATTAATAAAAGATTACCCAGAACTTTGGAGTACGTTCAAATACAGTTTTGAAAATAATTACAGTACCGTAAAAGTAGCAGAGCTTTGCCAAGAACGAACCGAAAGCACAAAATACAATTCATCTAGAAAAATAGTAATTTTTAATTGTTTTCGCGAAGTAACAGGATCACTTAAAAAAACAATACCATGCAATTCATACAAAAATCTCAAAAGCACTTTAGCCATGTGTCGTATATCTAATTTTGCCAACAATCAATCACCAAATGGACTTTTTACTGATCGCACGGTTGCTTCTTCTATTGCATTAAAAAAGAAAAAGGAAAAAACTATTTTTGACCTTGTTAACGAAATGAATCTACAAGAAGCACGAATAAAACCTAAATAACATTTTTTGATTATTGTAAAAATAGCGATATCTTAAATTATAGATGTCGCTATTTTTACGAAAGTCATTATGCCATTTATAAACGATAATGCCATTGAAGCCTTAATTACCAAAGAACAAGAACGCCAAGAAAACGAAATTAGTTTAATCGCTTCAGAAAATTATGCTTCACAAAGTGTACGTGAGGCACAATCATCCGTGCTGACTAATAAGTATGCCGAAGGTTACCCTGGCAAACGTTATTATGCGGGATGCAAAATTGTTGATGAAGTTGAACAATTAGCAATTGATCGTTGTAAAAAATTATTTAACGTTGAGCACGCCAATGTGCAACCACATGCAGGGTCACAAGCAAATATCGCTGTATATTTTGCATTTTTGCAACCTGGTGACACTATTTTAGGTATGTCGTTAGCGCACGGTGGGCATTTAACACACGGGCATAAAGTTAATATTTCTGGCACATATTTTAATACTGTTCATTACGGCGTAAAAAAAGATGATGAGCGCATCGATTATGACCAAATAAACGAACTCGCACAGAAACACAAACCAAAATTAATTATCGTTGGCGCATCAGCATATTCTCGCACTATCGATTTTGCACGTTGTGCCGAAATTGCCAAAGAACACAACACTTTGTTACTTGCTGATGTTGCACACATTGCTGGCTTAATTGCTACTAATCTACATCCATCACCAGCACAATTTGCTGACGTTATCACTTCTACAACGCACAAAACATTACGTGGCCCACGTGGTGGATTAATTATGTGCAAAGCAAAACATGCAGAAAAGATTGACCGTGCCATAATGCCCGGAACACAAGGTGGCCCATTTATGCACACCATTGCGGCAAAAGCAGTTTGTTTTTATGAGGCTATGCAGCCATCATTTATAACATATCAAAAACAAGTGATTAAAAATGCACAAGCTATGGCAAAAGTATTTGCTGATCTTGGTTATCGCATTGTCAGCGGTGGCACAGATAATCATTTATTTATTGTTGATCTTTCAAGCAAAAATATTACCGGTCTTGAAGCTGAACAACGCCTTGCAGACAATGGCATAAATGTCAGCAGAAGTTGTATTCCATTTGATACACAAAAACCCTGGATTACTAGTGGTATTCGCATCGGTACACCGGCGATAACTACGCGTGGGTATAAAGAAACTGACGCACAACAACTTGTTGAGCGCATTGATCATATTTTACAAAAAAAAATTGTTGCGTAATCATCAAAAGCTCTTGAACATTAACAATAATTTTTGCGTTAAATAGAATATGTAATAAAATCATGAGAATCCATTTTTTTTCTCATAACACTATCAACATTATCGACAGGTATATCTTTTTCAATCATGGCATAAAATGAATCATTCCCTTGATAACTAACAAAGCGCGCATACTCAATACACGAATCATCATAAAAATATAGCTTACTCATTGTAAAATGAGCATTATCAAAAGAATCTTTTGGTACATTTGTTGCCTTACACTTTACTCCACTCTTAATCCATTGTGGAAAAACAATTTGCTTTACTCTATCTGCCAAGACAAGTTTATCAATAATTTTTATAATCTCTTTTGGAATGCCATACTCATTTCGCATCAAAGAATACACCTGCAACACAACACGCATCGGTACCACAAACTGATCATACGCCAATTGTATTTCATTTAACGGTATAGGCTGATATTGAGAAAAGTTTAAAATCACACCTTTGTGTGACTTATCCATAAAATCATACTTTAACTTGTTTGTGCTTTGCTCACAATAATATTCAACCAAATTTTTTAGTCGTACATCACACGAAACTGCACACCACCCGCCCTTTAATTTCTGTATCGTGCAATACACAAGCATACCCAAAACATACTGATACTGATCATTCAACTTTTTTTTGCATTCATCGCTCATGATATTTTCTGGAATACAATCTTTTGGATTGTAAAAGATGTTGATAAAACGTAAGCACATCCATAAGCTGGTTGGTAAAAGATAGTACATTTGGCGCTTCGAGAACAAAACATTTATCACTGAACATTACAATATCCATTGCGCAAACATTACCGCATACAAATAAAAAAGCTAAACCAAGTTGTTTCATAATCATCCTGTTTGTTTTACAAATAAAACTTATTATAACATTTTCTTCACTAACGATTTTACTTATAATTTGAATTTAAACAATAATGACGTTATTCTTTTTTGAAAAGTTTAAAAATTAATGCGTTAACTTCCGAAAGATCCTATGCTCACTCTATTGTTACCATTATTGTTTTCTATAACAACACTCAGCCAACAAGAAATTTGTATTCCAATTAACGAATGGCACCAAAACTTCTATCTACCCAGTGAAAAATCACCACAGTTTATTTACCATCGCCAAACCGGTAAAACGATGCAACACTTTACGCTTTTATATCTTATTCAGGATGGACAAAATGATATTTTACAACAGTTATTAACAAACAATTTTATTCCACAAGAATGTTTTTTTAACGAATATAACCAAAGTGCATTACACATCGCATGTTTTCCAGATACCATTTCTACAGAAACATTTAAAGTATTACTCACCTACCAATTCAGCCCGATAAATATCAATAGCACCAACAATAGTAGCGCTATTGATACAGAAATCTACATACTACATTCACTACTTACACAAAATCAAATTGAAAAATGTTGTTGTTTTCTCACATATGCAAAAAACATTAACGTTAATACCCAAGATTGTTCTGGTTTAACACCACTGCATATCGCGACCAAGAAAAACTTTATACCAATCATAAAGCTTTTACTTGATTATGGTGCTAACCCATGGATACGATGCAATAAAAACATGCTTCCAGTTCACTATCTCCAAGATGACAACGATCCCGAAGTTTACAAACTTTTATGGACAACAATGTCTTCCACAATTTGCAATTCTTAGGCAAAAAGCAATTTTATAGATAAACTTATCATCGATGGTAATTACACACAACGCATTAAGGAATTTTCATGCATCAAACATCAAAAATATTATTTATTGCACTTTTGATTATACAAAGCAGTTCTGCAAGCCAAGAATTTGACATAAATACGCTGAATCAAGAAGACAAAAAAACTTTGGTACGAACGTTAGCTAAATCTTTTTATCCGACTCTCAAATATGGAAAATCAGGTACTTTTTCACAAAAAGTAGCGGAAGAAAACTTTTATCAAGAAGTTATGGGAAACAAAAAAGACATTACCGAACTAGTCACTCTTGACCAACTAAAAAATGCCTTTTTTAATGCTGTTTGGTTAAAAAAACCTAACGAAATCGAACTTGCACAAAATATTATTTCACTTATGATCAACCTTGGTGTTGATATAAACAGTACAACTGACACAGAAAAAAATATATTAATGCATGCATGTCAATGGAACGTTGAAATTGTGCCTTTTTTACTTTGCAACGGAGCAAATGTAACACATGTAAGTGAAGATAACAAAACTGTATTACATTGTTTATTTCAAAATTCTGCGCATCACCGTGATATTAACATCCTATCAGAACTAATTCCCCTTCTGATTGACGCTGGAGTTAACGTTAATCATCAATACACATTAACGGATGCATGTCACCATGCTCCTAAAGCAGTACCGTATTTACTAGCTGCTGATTGTAACATCGATGTTGTAGATAGTAAAAAATTTGCGCCACTACAAATTTTGTTTAATTATTCAACAGGTAATTTTAATGCTACTAGATGCTTGCTTGATGCTGGTGCTGACCCAACCGTTAAAAACAAATTAGGACTTTCTTTGCTAGAAATTGCAATCTACTATAAAAATCTTGAACTTACACAACTATTACGTAATGCTGACGCCAAATAAAATATACTTTTCACTGTATAAAATTGCCCCGAATTAATCGGGGCTTTTTTTGATCTTTAAACCCAAAATCACCACTAATCCATAGGCAAAAAGCAATTTTGTCGATAAACTCATCATCGATGGTAATTACACACAACATGTTAGGGAATTTTCATGCATAAAGCATCAAAAATATTATTTATTGCATTATTGGCTGCACAAGGCAGCTTTGCAAGCCAAGTTTTTGATTTAAATACGCTAGATCCAGAATACAAAGAAACTTTGGTAAAGCAGTTAGCTCAATACTTTTATCCTACCGTGTTTATACCACAATCTATACAAGCAGAAATAGAAGAAACAAGACAATTATTTTATCAAGAGGTTATGGAAAATAATAAATCTGTTGACGAATTAGTCACTTATGACCAACTAAAAGGTGCCTTTTTTAGTGCTGTTTGGTTAGATGGTCCTAAAAACACTAAACTTGTAAAAGACATTATTTCACTAATGATTGACCTTGGTGTTGATATAAACACTACAACTAATACAAACAAAGAAAATATATTAATGCTTGCATGTCAACTTAACGATAAAATTGTACCATTTTTACTCAATAAAGGAGCAGATATAAAATACATAAACAAAGATAATCAAACTGCTTTACACTACGCATTTTATAATCGCTCACACAACTGTGATAAAACTATTGTCCCTAAATTAGTCTCTCTTCTTATTAACGCTGGAGTTAACGTTAATCATCAAGACACATTAACATGTGCATGTTGGTATGCTCCTGAAGCAGGATCATATTTACTAGCTGCTGGTTGCAACATTGATGTTGTAAATGTTGATGATCTTACTCCACTA
Source organism: bacterium (assembly GCA_030626185.1). Taxonomy (GTDB): domain Bacteria; phylum Babelota; class Babeliae; order Babelales; family Vermiphilaceae; genus DAOUPL01. The sequence goes on from DAOUPL010000020.1 coordinate 12,634, forward strand.
CAAATTTTGTGTTATAATCCAAGAAATAAGTTTGACGCTATCGTCTGTTTACTTAATGCTGGGGCTGATCCAAAGGTTAGAAATAAAAACGGCTTAACCCCGCTACAAACAGTAATCAATGATTGCCCAAAACTTGTACCTCACTTAATTAATGCTGGGGCTAATGCAAATCGCTCACATTACGTCTTAGGAACCTTATTACATAAAGCATGTGCTCATCACCCCGAGCTTATACCAGATCTATTACGCGGTGGTGCCAATCCAAACTTTATAAATAAAGATGACTGGAAACCATTAGATATCTTCGATGGTTTTCAATACGATAATCCTGATTACCAAAATCTCAGAGATCTTCTTGTTAATGCCATGAACAATGATTATGACAAACAAATTGAAGAACATTACAGTCAGTAAAACATTTTTCACAACACAAATCTGCCCCGATTGCCTCGGCGCTTTTTATTAATCTTTAATCCCAAAATCACAACTAATTCATAGGTAAAAAGCAATTTTGTCGATAAACTCATAATCAATGGTAATTACACACAACACGTTGAAAGATTTTCATGCATAAAACATCAAAAATATTATTTATTGCACTTTTGGTTATACAAAGCAGCTTTGCAAGCCAAGGATTTGATTTAAATACACTGGATCCAGAATACAAAGAAACTTTGGTAGAGCAGTTAGCTGAATTTTTTTATCCCATAAACACGAAATATGTAAACTCTCTCAGAAGAAATTATAGACTCACTTATGAAACAAAACAAAATGAAGGTAGAGAATCATTTTATCAAGCAATAATAGAAGATATAGCAAGAAGCACTTAGGTTTGCGCAAATTTTTAATTTTTGAACAATAATGATAAACTTTTTCTAAGTTATAGGAGATGATTTATGTTATTGAGCTCTGATTTAAGAAAAAGAGTTATTTTGTC
>DAOUPL010000066.1 GCA_030626185.1 bacterium
AAATCTTGTACTTGTGAAAAAATATTTACCATACTACAGCTTTTCATCGGCATATCCTTTATTTTTCAAAAGGATAACAGATTTTTCTATATTTTTTTACTTAAATTAGATGCGTTTGCCCTGACTTGTTGCCATTTACCTGTAAAATTTTGTTCTATTTTTCCTGCAAGTTGTAAATTAAATAATAATTCTTGCAAATCAACTAACGTAAGATCACCGATAGTTAACAATTCATCTAATGATTTTGGTGCCTTGCACGCAAAGATTATTTTTTCTTGAACTGTTTTAGGCTTTTTTTCTTCCGCCGTCAATACTTCGCCAAGGCTTTGAATTGCGGGCGCACTTTGTCGCGTTACAGCCTTACCACCTCCTTCATAACTGGTGTGTAACGTAGATGGAACGGATTGTGGTTTACTCTTAGTTGTTTGGAACGGCAATTCTTGATTGGCTTGTTCGCCATCAACGACAAGACCAAAATCAACGAGCACGTCATGCGCTGATGAAATTAACGTTGCTCCTTGTCTAATTAATTCATGACACCCAATACTCACCGGATCATCAATCATGCCAGGCACAGCAAAAACTGTTCTGCCTTGATTAAGCGCAAAATCTGCTGTAATGCGAGCACCACTTTTTTGTGCTGCTTGCACAACAATACACCCTTTACTTAACCCTGCAATAATACGATTACGCGCAGGAAAGTTTCCTGGATGTGCTGCCATTGTTAACGCAAATGGACTTACAATTGCACCACCATTTTGCACAATGCGATTAAACAATTGTCTATTTCGTAATGGATGAGGACACAATAATCCTGAGCCCAACACAGCAATTGTTTTACCGTATGATGCCAATGTTTCTTGATGTGCTAACGTATCAATGCCAATTGCACCACCGCTGACAATTGTCACGTCATGCGCTACAAGCGATGGCAACAATTGTTGCACCACTTTTTTACCATAATTGTTTGACTTACGTGAACCGACAACAGCACAACACAACGAAAATTTGTTTAACGCTATACCGTGATAATACAACACCACTGGCGGCACGTTAATGTGCTTAAGTAACTCTGGATAATCATCACTAATAATTGTGGTGATTTTAACGCGATGCTTTACAATCAACGATAATTCATCATCAAGTGGTTTTTTATCTTGCAGTCCATCAACAACTAATTGTGCCAATCGTTGCGAAATCCGACAAACCGTTACAAAGTCATGCACGCGCATGCTGTACAACAATATAAGATCTTGAACGTTTTGCACAATCTTTTGCACTGCAACGGGGCCGACACCAGAAATTAATGAAATATGTAAAAGTATTTGTTCTTTTTGTGTTATCATACTTTCATGTTATCAAATAATACACACAAACAAAACAACTATAAAACAAAGAGTAATCCTATTTTTAATCATAATTGAATTACAAAACTACCACCTTCTAAGCCGTGTCCCCGGATAATAAAATTGCAAAATCTTTTTGTACCCATAACCTTTACTAACCATTTGCCGTGCACCCCATTGACACAAGCCAACATGATGGCCATACCCACGACCATCAAAAACAATCTTTTTACCTTTTTTCTTTATCGAAAAACAAAAACTTTTTACTCCGGGAATGCACGAATACATCTCTTGCCCTGAAACAAGTTTTGTTCTTTTTTTACCGCGAATTTGTACTTGTTTAACTAATCCTGCTTTATCGCGCTTAACAATCTTTAAGCCATAAATCGGTTGCGTGCCCCAAACTGGTCGTAAAAATGAACACAATTGTTGTAATGAATATTCTGCTTGCCACGAATAAATAGAAAATGATTTACAATATTTGCATGCTTTTTTTCGTGCAAGGTACGGTGCTTTTTTAAAGTCTAAGCCATTATCAATGTTTTTTGGCACTACGCCACCACAACATGAGTCAAACATCGCCAAAATAGGCTTCTTGTTATGCAACAGCACTTGTGACTTTGTTTCTTCTACTGCTTGTTTGATTATTTTACAATCGTGCAATCCGTTGTACGTCTGATGCACGTTAGTGTTTTTTACATGATACAAACGCTTTGCACGGTCAGCTTCATCAATTTGTGCAATAACATAACTTCTGCACATGACGGCAAAAACTTTGTTAACTTCGCATGGCCAACCGGGCCAACTTTCTGATTTAAGCACACAATACACGTATGATTCTAAATCAAGACAATTGATCCCCAACAAGCGATCTTTATGACAAACAATCAATAGTCCGCCTTTGTACTGCTTTTTGTCCCATTCAAAATAACCACCTTGTGGCCCAACCAATAATGTACGACAATTACAAACGGTGCCATTACAGACAAGGTATCCACCTTTATTGGCAATCGTCATCTTTTTTTGTGAACTTTTTTTAAAAACTTTACCCGAGCGCTGATTTTTTATCACAAAGCCTTTTGGTGCATACACAACCCAAGAATCAAACGATTTGCGTGGCATCGATTGCAACAACACTTTTACTGTTATTTGCTTTTTATTACGCGCAGACAAAGAAAACGGAAAAAAACTTATAAGAAAAAAAAGAAAAAAAAATCGATTAAATTTCGATTCCATGTTTTTGTAATAATAAACGAAAATCATCAGGCAACCGTTTTTTAGCA
>DAOUPL010000063.1 GCA_030626185.1 bacterium
GACAAAATAACTCTTTTTCTTAAATCAGAGCTCAATAACATAAATCATCTCCTATAACTTAGAAAAAGTTTATCATTATTGTTCAAAAATTAAAAATTTGCGCAAACCTAAGTGCTTCTTGCTATAATGCTTTGACTTACTAAGTTGGGATCATTTAAAATTATATTTTTTATAATGCAAAGTGGTGCTTTGTCTTGTATGGCTTGTGTTAGTTCTGTGTGCTCTTCAGCAGGAAGATCAAACCTACTTGTTTGTTCAGTTTTTCTTTTTTTTAATGGTGACTCGTAATTAGTAATAATTTCGTCTTGTTCAAATTTTCTTTTTTTATCTACGTCCATCGCGTAATTTGTACAAAAATTGAGTACAAATAAAATAGAAAAAAGTTGTAGTAATTTTTTTTGCATGGTTATTCCTGTTGCGATGTTGAAAATTTTGATTGGTACCAGTATGTATAAAAAAGATTGTTTTGTTAACTTTTATTAAAGTTTCTTTCTAAGGCATAAGGGCTTTTTATGAAAAGAGTTTTGGTTATTGCTATTATTACAAGTGTGTTATTTAAATTTTGCATAGGAGATTGATTTGTTAGATGGTTATACGAATAAAACAAAGCATATGACGATAGAACCAAAAAGTGTGAAAGAACAAAATAGTAAAGTTGAAGTGAGTGATAATCCATATTGTGATCTTACGCAAGAAGAAAAAGAACGGTACAAAAATTATGTTTCACATTGGATTTTACATAAATATCAAATTTGTTCATGCGGTGATTAGTGTGCCTATGATATGGCAAGTGAGAAACATAAACCAATATTTACTAAAATTTCTATATAATTATAAATAATTGAGGCTGGAGAAAGTTCAGGATTTTAGACAAAATAGATTTTTTTAACTATTTTTAAAGGAATACTTGAAAATCAAATTCTTTATTAATGGAATTCTATGACTACTCGTAAAGTACATACAAATGAAATATCTACAAAAGTTACAATAGATCAGTACAGCATTAAAGTAGTGCTTGGAACTGAAATAGAAACTCTGATTCAATTTCTTCTTCAGCAACGCTTGGAGTTTTATCGAGCATATCCTTATTTATACGAAGGAAAAGCTAATTTAGAAAGAGCAAAAGAATATATAACTTGGTTGGCTAAATTGCCACAAACTGCTCTCGTGGTGGCTTATCATGATAAAACTCCGATTGGGTTTTGTTGGGGAACGCCTCTTGTTGATTTTGATGAACACGTTGAAGGCTCGGTGGATTCTTTTAAAAAAAGTGGTTTAAAACCTGAGTCTTATTATTATATTTCTGATTTAATTGTAATTCAGGAACATGCAACTGACGAAATATATCGAAAACTTTTGAAAGTATTTGAGGGTTGTGCTCAAAGTTTTGGATACACTGCGCTTTGCTTGGCAGAAAAAAACAATGAAAACAGCCATCCTTTAAAACCAATTAATTATCAACCTAATGATCAAATGCTCTTGAATAACGATTTTGTTAAAACATTATTATATGCAACATTTAATTGGCAAACTTTGCAGGTTGATGGAAGTATTAAGAATGAGGACCATAAATTGGTATATTGGATTAAACAAAGTAATGTTGAAACTTTGTAATGGTGCAATAATTTTTGGCAATTATAAGTGGTAAGAATTATTTACTCATTCCCTATTCTAGACATAATATAAAGGTCAGTTGATACTATGCTAGTAATACCTGCTACAAGCATTACTTTCTCGGCGTTTAAGATTTTACCTGAACAATTTAACTCGTAGATTTTAAATTTTACTAATAGTTGCCTATTGCATGCATTAGTTTATAATTAAAAAATATTACTTAATTTAATGGAGTAAGGAATGCTTGTGGATAAAAATATAACGTATGGGCAACAGCTGTGGCGTGAATTAGTTGAACATTTGCCGTATGCATTGATCGCGGTTGCTTCAGGATTGGGATTATTAAGTTTTTTTACGGTATTTGCTTTTGATGCGATGACGCCAAAAATGCTGCATAAAGCTGCAGATATTTTGTTTCATAACTTCCATTTTATACATATTGCTTTCGCAGCAACAGGCGTGATGGTGACGTTTTTGCGTTTTTCTAAAGATCTTTTTAAAGGGTTGATAGTTGGCACGGTAACGACCATTGTGTTTTGTTTTCTATCTGATGTGATTGTGCCGTATCTTGGCGGTATGCTTTTGGGCGTACATATGCACTTTCACTTTTGTTTTATAAATGAAATGATCAATGTTGTACCATTTTTGTTTGTTGGTTTGTTAATTGGGTCAGTTATTGGCTTGTCATCATCACACAGCCATCATGGGAATAATCATGATCATCACTCTGTGTTGTTCCACACATTGCATATTTTGACCAGTACATTTGCTTCTATCTTTTATTTAATTGCTCATGGTTTTGTGGCATGGTATGCACACATTGGCATGATATTTTTGATTACTCTTGTAGCAGTTGTGTTGCCATGCACGTTGTCTGATTTGGTGGCACCTATTTTCTTTGCTGGAGTCAAAAAGTAGATGGTACGCAGCATCACTGTAGAAAAAGTTTCTAAGTCATTTGACGGTGAGCAAATACTACGCAATGTAAATTTACATATTCCTAGTGGTTCCTTTTTTGCATTATTAGGACCAAGTGGCAGTGGAAAAACAACACTGTTACGTTTAATTGCTGGTTTAGAAACCGTTGATAATGGCAAAATTTTTATTGGTGAAGAAAACCTTACTGATTTACAAGCGCATGAGCGTAAAGTAAATACAGTGTTTCAAAATTATGCATTATTTCCGCACATGAACGTTTTTGATAATGTTGCGTATAGCTTAATGATAAAGGATATCCATAAAGATATTATTGCAGAAAAAGTTGCCAACATTGTTTCTAAAGTTGGTCTTGATCGTTATTTGTACAAATCTATTCAATCATTATCTGGTGGCCAACAACAACGTGTAGCGTTAGCACGCGCAGTGATTAATGAGCCTGATGTGTTGTTGTTTGATGAACCATTGTCTGCATTAGATTTAAAACTACGCGAACAAATGCTTTTAGAACTTGTTGCATTACAAGATGAACTTGGCACTACTTTTGTGTATGTAACGCATGATCAGTCAGAAGCGTTAACCGTTGCTGATGATATGGCGATTATGAATCATGATGGTAAAATTGAGCAAGTTGGAAAACCGCAAAAAATTTATGAGTATCCACAGTCTATTTTTGTAGCCCAATTTGTTGGTACTACGAATTTGTTACATGGTACGTTAAAAATTGATGAAGAAAAAACGGTTGTTTCTCATGAGCAGTTAGGTGATTGTTTGGTGAAAATACCAAAAAAACATTCATTTGTGCATGAGCAATCAGTGGTTATGAGTATTCGTCCAGAAAAAATTGAAA
>DAOUPL010000006.1 GCA_030626185.1 bacterium
GAAATTTTGGGAAATCTGTGCGCTTCTTAGTGAAGTTAGCTATATTTGTGTAGTAATCATTAGATTTGCGAGTAAGAATTTAAGTATTAACGTTTTCTATGAACAAAAAACTAGATCTGGTTATTTGAAGTGAAAGTGTGATATATTTTTATTCGGGATAATTTTTTGTAAGGGGGCAGATATGAAAAAGTTTTTTTTTACCATTTTTATTTTATGTTTTTTGATTGTTACTCAGCAGAGTTATGCAGGCAATGAAAAGGCACTTAAAATTGCAACTATTTCTTATTGCGCAACTTCAGTACTTCAGGCTTTGTTTAGTATGGGGTTTAATGGGTATAATGAATATTTATATCATCAGCAAGGTGAATTATTACGTATAGCAATACCAATAATCGCTTCAGAACTTATGCCGTTTGGTTCAGCATTGGCTGGGTATGTTGGGTATAAATGTTGTGTGGTTGATGATGATTGTTGTTACGATCTTTAAATAACAAGGTTATTTTTTTGTGCGTTTTTTAGGCACAAATTTTACAAAATCTGTGCAATCTTTGTTTGCACAAGATACAGTTGAACCATCTTTTTTGATTTTCTCAACGGTGAACGGATAGTCGCATTTTTTGCATGGCGTCTTTTTGATTTGATCAAATACGTTAAACTTACATTTTGGGTAGTCGCTACAGCCCCAAAATTTACCGCCACGCCATACGCGTTCAATAAGTTCGCCTTTTTTGCATGAAGGGCAATCGTAACCAGATTTGTTTTGTTTGATGTACTTACACTTTGGATACCCAGAGCATGCAGTAAACTCACCGTATTTACCCATAAGGTTGCGCATTTGACTATTGCATTTTGGGCAAAGTTCATCAAGAAGTTCTGGTGGTTTTGTCTCAACAAGCGTGAGAGATCCATCTTCGTTACGCGTAAAGTTACTGGTAAAGTCACAATCAGGATAACCAGCGCAGCCAACAAATTCACCAGCTTTGCCAAAACGAATGAGAAGTTCGTCTTTTTTGCAGGTAGGGCATTTTACACCAGTAGGTTTTGTTGCTCTGCCTTTGCCATCTTTTTCTGCAAAAACTTTAAGATCTTTTTGGAATGTTTGATGGAAATCATACAATAATTTATCGCGTTTAATGTCACCTTGTTCTATTTTATCAAGATCATCTTCCATGTTTGCCGTAAACTTAGGATCCATAATTTTAGGTAAGTTTTTAACAAGCATTTCTACAACAGTAGACCCAAGATCTGTTGGCACAAAGCGTTTACGCTCATCTAGTGTGGTGTACGAGCGTGCACGAATAGTGTTTAAAATACTTACGTAGGTACTTGGTCGCCCAATGCCTTCTTTTTCTAATGTTTTAACCAGCGACGCTTCGGTAAATCGTGGTGGTGGTTGCGTAAAATGTTGTTTTGGATCAAGTTTTTTAAGATCAACTGGATCTTTTTCTTTTATCGATGCGGGAATCGTAACTTTTTTGTCATCTTTATCATCATCAACTTTATAAACTTTCAAAAAGCCATCAAACGTTAATGTTGATCCAGTAACGCTAAACGTGAACTTTCCACCTTTAACCAGCACTTGGCGTTGTGCGTATTCAGCAGCCTTCATTTGGCATGCAACAAAGCGTTTCCAAATTAATGTGTATAATTTGTACGCATCAGCAGGGATAAAGGGTTTGACCTTTTCTGGCGTTAAAGTAACATCAATTGCTCTAATTGCTTCATGCGCATCTTGTGTTTTTGTTTTGCTTTTTTTACCATACACATTTGCTGTTTTTGGCAAATATTTTGCATCAAATTGCTCTTTAATAAATGATCGCACTGCAGTTATTGCCGTATCAGATAATCGTGCAGAATCGGTACGCATATAGGTAATTAAGGCTACAGGAGTACTTTTATCTTGTAGTGGCATACCTTCGTATAATTTTTGTGCAACTTGCATCGTTTTTTTAACCGAAAAACCAAGTTTGTTATACGCTGCTTGCTGCAACGTACTGGTCATAAATGGCGCAACTGGATTCTTTTTACGCTTTTTATCGGTGATAGAATCAATAATATACGATTCTTTTTTTACAGCGGTAACAAGTTTTTTAGCATCTTTTTCATTTTTGATTTCAATTTTTTTGGTACCAATTTTGCTTAGTTCAGTTGGTAGTTCTGTTTTGCTGTCTTTTGCAAACAGGCCATCAAATGACCAATATTCTTCTGGTTTAAAGTCACGGATTTCTTGTTCGCGTTCAACAATTAATCGCAACGCGACCGATTGCACACGTCCAGCAGAAAGTCCAGAAGCGATTTTACGCCATAAAATTGGTGAAACTTCATAACCAACCCAACGATCAAGTACGCGTCGTGCTTGTTGTGCGTTAACGCGATTTATGTGAATTTTACGTGGATTTTCAATAGCTTTTAAAATTGCAGGCTTGGTAATCTCATTAAACGTAATACGTTGGATATTTTTTTCTTTTTTAGTAAGTTTGTTGATCTCTTGCGCAACGTGCCAGGCGATAATTTCACCTTCACGATCAGGATCAGGTGCTAATAAGATTACATCAGCGTTACGCGATGCTTTGCATAAATCAGCAATTGTCTTTTCTTTTCCTGGAATTGCAACGTAATCGATGTCAATTTTACCTTTATCGCTTACCTCAACACCCATCTTTTTTTGTGGTAGGTCAACGATATGCCCCATAGTGGACATGATGGTAAAGTCTTTACCGAGAAACTTTCGGATAGTTTTTATTTTTGCCGGCGATTCGACTATTAATAATTTTTTCATACACTGCCATTTGTTTATAAGGGATGAATGTCCATTTTAAAGCATATTGAGGAAAATACAAATGTCAGCTATTCATTTATGCTCTTAAACCAAGATAAAACAGTTCTGGTTAAAATGTCAATTATTTATTTAATTTTTATTATTTCTTTATAATAAGCAACGATTATTTCGGTATAGTTGCTTTTTATCGTATAATTCTTATAAATAGAGTCAATAATAATTGCGATGATTATTAGTATTTATAAGAATATCGTGAATGTAAAGGGAAGATATATGTTACTTAAATCATGGAAAGCTTCATGGGAAAAAGTTGTAAATCAAGGTTTTATTTGGCGTAATAAACAAGTTAGTAAGCTTATTCAGGCTGCTTGGCGATCACCAATCTTTGGTATTATGCTTCTTGGAGTGTTGTTTACTGCGATTGGTAACATTGTGATCTATTATGAAATTTTTCAATATCATTTTGATGTTATTGAGACTTTATTAGTGTATTTGTTTATTTCTCTATTATTTTCATTCTTTATTTGTTCCTATATTTATAAAAGTTATCACTTTCCTTATACTGATCAGGGGCCCAAGAATTTTGGATTTGTTAAAAAAATTCTTAAAAGTATAGGGATTATCTTTGTTTTGCATGTGATGTTTGCATTGTTTTTTATATTGATGTTTAAACTTGCGCAGATTGTAATATTAGTTTTTATCGATCAGTCTTCAGAACAAATAACATCAATTATTTTTTATACCTCGTGGCCTGTATTGGTGTTTTATGCTCGTTATTTTATTGACCAGATTTTTAATTTTTTAATTGATTTTTCTGATATGCAAGGTGTTTTTACCTTATTTACTCAAAATATTTTTTTATGGATTAACCCATGGGTAATGTTTGCATTGTTATATTTATGGGATAGTGATGTTGATAATACTAAATTGTTATCACAGAAAAAATCTGTTTTTAGTGCTTTACGGTTTTCTTTTAAGCAGTGTTTATTTAATTATCCGTTGTTAGTAGTTAATCATCTATATGTTTTGATTCTCGTTTTCTATTCAGAAGTTCGTTTAGGTGAGCTAATTGAGAAGTTTATTAATAGTGGAGTTTTTAGTTGGTGGATACTTTTATGGACTTTAGTATCTGTGGTTTGGATTCTCGTATATTTGGCCAACATTTTTAATGTGTATGAGTTGAGCAAAGAGGCTGGTCGGAATAAGTAAAACCACTGATTATTGTTTTTTGTTGCCACGATACACTAAAAGTGTAATAAATAAGTGTTTTTAGTAATGTGGAAAGTTTTATGAGTAATCATTCGTTGTTGGCCTCATGGCGTCAATCGTTGTCGCTTTTGCGGTGGTCAAATTTAAAATTGTTTTTGTTGGTTAGTTTTAAGGCGATAAAAGATCAATGGAAGTTATTTTTGGTTGGGGCAGCAATATATTCTGTGATTCTTGGTTATTTTTTAGAAGGACAATATTTTGTAGAAAATATGTTCAAAATTTCACATCCTGAAGAGATTGTGCTTACATTTCTTATTGTAGTTGCTCCTTATTTTAACATAAAATCATCTCTCATTATTACTATGTTATTGACAGAATTTATGGTCTTATTAACTTGTTTTGCTTTGTTTTATTTTACCGAGAATAAAGTAAAATTAGTAAACTTTAAACGATTGATTGGCATAATTTCATTAATTGTCGCCAACTTTGTATTGGGTATTGGAGTGGTTTTTTTGGGGATTATGGTATCAGGTTTTTTAGGTTATGTTTTGAAAGATATACCGATTAGTTTGTTTGTTTTTATTATTTTACTTGCAAGAGTTTTTTATTTTGTGGGCCTGCGTTGTATATATTTTTCTTTTTTTGATTTGTTAAAAATCCCAGATTTAAACAGTACATCCATTATTAATTGTTTTTTTAAGTTTTTTTATATGTTTTGCCATGGGATAATCTTTGTATGGTATAATTTACCCATATTATCAATTGGATACGGGTTGTATTGGGCAATGCATATCGCAACAATCGTTTTAGTTGGGTGGGGACAAGTGCACTATCAAGAATTATTTCTTGATTATCAGCAACCATTATTATTGATAAGATTATTTTTTGTTGCGGTAAACGCTATAATTTTCCTTGCGTTTCTCAGTACACTTTACACAAAAAAAGTACATGATCAACGAGAGCTTTAGTGATGCGCTCAGCACTTTTACTTCAGTTCTGGGACTAATGAGCAAAGTTTATTTTTTAACTATTACGGATTTTAAGTAGTCGCGCATTATTTGTCTAAGCAAAGCTAAGTAATTGTTGTTTTTTGTTGCCACGATACACTAAAAGTGTAATAAATAAGTATTTTTAGTTAAAGTGGAAATTTTATGAGTAATCATTCGTTGCTGGCCTCATGGCGCCAATCATTATCGTTATTGCGATGGTCAAACTTAAAGTTGTTTTTGTTAGTTAGTTTTAAGGCGATTAAAGATCAATGGAAGTTGTTGCTGGTTGGTGTTGTATTTTATGTGGTGATCTTTGGTTTCGGATTGTCATACATTTTTGTTGAAGACATTGATAGTTTAAAAGAAAAAGCACTTTTAACTCCGCTTATTTTTAGATCGTTAAAGTCTTTCATACAAGGTTTGTTAATTGCGCTTTGTTGTTTTATTTTACGTCCCTCGGTTGATAATAAATGTGCGCTTGGTTATTACAAGCATTTTTTTAATTGGGAAATTTTACTTTCAATTATTTTGATTCTTTTGGGTGCTAATTGGTTTAGTAATATTATTTTATTACCTTGTTTGCTTTTAGCTTTTGTATGGGCTGCTGTAAGGGGCTGGCATAAAGGTCAACTGGGATTTATCTTTGTTATTATGGAGTATTTTTCAGTAGTGAGTACATTTTTGTTATTTCCATGGACAAAATTAACCTATTTTTTCCTGTTTGACACACAAAAAAGTGAATCATTTAAATTTTTTCATACGTTAAATCGTGGTTTAAATTTTATGTTGTATAATTTTCCAGTTTTATTAATTGGTTGTGGATTCTATTTTGGTATAGATTTTGCAACAATTTATTTGTTTAAGTGGGTTGGATTACAAGTTGGGTTTATTAATTTATCAATGATAGCAAAATTGTTTTTGGGTGCAGTAAGCGCAATAGTTTTTCTTGCGTTTCTCAGCACACTCTACACAAAAAAGGTCTATGAGCAGTATGAACTTTATTTCTCTAAATAATAAAGTTAGGATTTTTGCATGAAATTATTTACCATCTTGTACACATTGTTTGCTCGTTTGTTATTGTTAATCGTTGTTGTTGTTTTTTTTATTCCTGCAATGATCTTTTTGTTGTTGCCAGCGCGAATACGTTTTAGCAGCAAACTTGGGTATAAATTAATACATGTGTTGTATTGGTTGATCCAAAAATGCTCGTTGTTACCAATTACTTATGTGTATGAAGGTGAGCTACCAGACAAACCGGTTATTTTTGCTGCAAATCATCAATCATCTTTAGATATTCCTCTTTTGGGCTTGCTTGCCAACACAAAGCCGCATATTTGGTTGGCGACAAACTTTTTGTTAAAAACGGTTTTTTTACGATTTATTGTCAAACGTTTGACCGTGATTGTTGATATCGCTACGCCACGCAGAGCAATGCGATCGTTGTTGCAAGTTTTGTCGCTTGTGCAAAATCAAGATAAACATGTGATGATTTTTCCTGAGGGTGGGCGATACACCACCGGCATGGTGAACGATTTTTATGGTGGGTTTGTGATTCTTGCGCGTAAATTGCAACGCCCAGTGGTGCCAGTGTGCATTATTGGCGTTGACAAAGTGTATCCACCAGGATCGTTGTTTATTCATTATCATCCGGTTAAAGTTATTGTTGGTAAACCAATGTATTTTGAGGCTGATGAGTCGGATGCGTTGTTTAAAGCACGTGTTCATCAGTGGTTTATTGATCACATGAATGGGGTAAACAATAAGTAAGTATCTTTATAGACTTGTTAGTCACTAGTCTCAATAAAAAACTTATCACCATCTTGTTTTACAATTATTTCTTTTGGTTTTGGATCAGCATTAACAATTTTTTGCTCCCACTCATCAAGAATTTTTATAAATTGTTCGCGTGATATTTTTGCAAGTTGTGGATTTTTTTTATTTTGTATAAATTCATGATCGATAAAAATTGTATCATTTTTGTACTCAAGATAGGTGCAATTGCCAGCGCGTGTTTTACCGTGTTCTGGACTTGGATCATTAAGCTCAAGTGCCCATTTTTTAAAAAATTTAGAACCGTATCGATAATCTTCCATTAAAAAGCCTGTTAATATTGTGATAGACGTTGAGCTTGAACCGCCATATTGATATAAATCGTCTTGATTTCGAATAAATTTACAATATTCCATAGTGTTACCTTTTAAAGTAAGGGAAAAGCAGAAGTTAGTTTTCCAGTGTGAGAAAGATACATTCTTATTGTTATTCCCGATTTGGTTGTTCCTTCAATTATATAGATTCCGTTGGGTTGATAGATTATTTTTCCAACTTTTTTTGCGTGTTTATATGCTTCAACAACTGCTTCGCCAACTTGTTTTCGTGTCCAGTGAGCAGGGAATCCGTCTTCGCATAAAGCTTCGACGCGATATTTTTTATAATGAATTGTTGCTTAAATTATTTTTTTCTTTTCTAATAAATTTTGTTGTTTAATTTTTAGTCTCGATAAAAAATTGATCACCATCTTGTTTTATGATCACTTCTTTTGGTCTAGGGTTAGCATTAATTACTTTTTCTTCCCATTCATCAAGAATTTTTATAAATTCTTGTGAAAGGTAAAGTTGCTTACAATGTAAAATTTTGTGTTCAGACCAATTGTATTTGTCGAAAAAATATTTAAGTTCTGGTGCAGAAAGGCGCAACAATTGTTTGATGAGGTGGCTATTATTTATTATTTGATGGTTGTTGCGAACAAATGAGATAAACTCTTTGCGGTGATGATTGTTTGTTTGTGGTTGTTGTGTGTTGAGCCATTGTTCAATGGCATTTATTCGTGATGCTAAATACTCCTGATAATAAAGTTCATCTTTGTAAGCATCGCCAGATAGGGCGATGAAGGGGGTCAAGAGGATGAAAAAGTAAATTGAGTTTTTCATGGATCTATGGTTGGTTTTGTTTAGTTTTTTCAACTATAAACAAGATTTTATGTAGGGTGCTAGATTTGTACAATAATAAAAACTACCTATTAATCGTTGTTCTGATAGGGATGTTGGCAAAAAAATAAAAAAGAAGTAGAAAAAAAGTCTTCATAAATCATCAAGTTAGACATAAAAAATATGATTGTGCATACTGATTAACGTAATTAATGGTTAATCATATGCACATGATTGTTTATGGAGTATTTTTACAGATTTGCTAATCTTTCAGTCTTGTGGTGGCTGTTGCCAGCGATCATAGCGCTAATTGTTGTGCGTCATTTTATAAAACATACTTCGTGGTACACGCATTCACTTGTTTCATCGCTATTATCTTCTGGTGTGTTAAAAACTCATCCAGCGTACATTGTTTTTTTTGTCATGCGTTTAGTGACGTTGCTAGCGTTGTCGTTATTAATTTCACGTCCACAATGGGTCGACTCACAAACACACACCGAAGTTGAAGGGATAGACATTGTTCTAGTTCTTGATGTTTCTGGTAGTATGGATGCAGCTGATGCGCCTGATGATAAACGCTCACGTTTTGCAATTGCAAAAGCTGAAGCACTACGCTTTATCGAGCAACGCATGAACGATGCATTTGGTTTAGTTATTTTTGCCAACGTTGCAATGTCGCTTTGTCCATTGACGATGGATCGTTTATTGATTCGTGAACGAATCGAAGAACTAAGTTTAGGTTTCATTGATGAAAATGGTACCAAGCTTGCAACCGGCATCGTAACAGCAGCAAATAGATTACGACGCTCAACGGCAAAAAGTAAAATTATGATCTTGTTGACTGATGGTGAACCATCACAAGGTGACATGAAGATGCAAACAGCTATTGAAGTTGCACAAGAATTAGGAATAAAAATTTATACTGTCGGTATTGGCAACCCTGATGGGCAAACAATAATTCATCCATTTTATGGTGTAGTAATCATGCCAGGAGTTAATCAAGAATTGCTTGATCACATTGCACGTGAAACTGGCGGGCAATCATTTTTAGCGCATTCTGCGCGTGACATGCGTGAAATTTATCAAACAATTGATCGATTAGAACGCACACGGCATGAGACGTTTGTGTTTGGTAATTATTACGATATTTATCTGTTGCCGGTAGCGTTATTGATTTTGTGGTCGCTGTTAGAGTTCTTTTTAGCAACGTTTGTCTGGTTTGTCGTATGAACATAGAACTTTTTAACATTTCATGGGATGTCAGTTGGCTTGTCATCTTTTTTATAAGTATTCCTGTTGTCTTTACGTTTTTTGTTTATCAATATTTGCAGCGCACAAAAGTTCGTTCTGCTCTCGGACTGTATAACTTTAACGGTATTTCTTCGTTTGATAGCGCTAAACGCATCGCAAAACATGTATTGCACTTGATTGGCTTATTGTTTTTGTGCATTGCGTTATTGCAACCAAAATGGAATAAAAAAGAAGAAACAGTAAAACAACACGGGCGTGATCTGTTTATTGCATTAGATATTTCACGCAGTATGTTGGCGCAAGATTGTGTGCCGGATCGGTTAATGTTTGCAAAGCAAAAAATTAAAAAATTAATAAAATTACTTTCATGCGAGCGCATTGGGCTTTTGTTGTTTTCTGGTACCGCGTTTGTGCAATGTCCGTTAACACAAGATTATGCAGCGTTTGAAATGTTTTTAGATCAAGTTGATGTAGAAACTATTTCTTCAGGTACTACCGCAATTGATAAAGCAATTATGCAAACAATTCAGGCGTTTGGTGATGAAAAAAGAAAAAATAGATTATTGGTTTTGTGCACCGATGGTGAAGATTTCTCTCAACGCTTGGGTGCAGTGCAACAAAAAGCACAACAACAAAATATGAAAATTTTTGCACTTGGTATCGGTTCACCACAAGGGGCACCAATTCCATTGTACGATCAACTTGGTCAACCTGCTGGGCATCAGAAAGATAAAAATGGTAAAATTGTTATAACGCGTCTTGATGAACAACGCTTGCATTCACTTGTAAGCGCAATTGGTGGCAAGTACGTGCGTGGGTGTAAAGATGATCTTGATGTGCAAACTATTGTGAATGAAATTGAACGGTATGAAAAAGAAGAGCTCTCAGAGCGTAGCGAAACATCGTTAGAGCATCAATATCCGTGGTTCTTGATTGTTTCGTTTGTTTGTTATGGGTTGACATGGTTATTGTAAGAAAAATGCCTCTGCTTTTATTTTTGATGCTTTTTTGCAATCTGTTTGCATTTAAGTATGATCGTGCGTTGCACAAAGCGCATAATGGTGATTGGCCATCAGCAATCGATGATTTAACAACTATGCTTGTGCATGATCCAGACAATCCTGATTTTTTGTACGATCTTGCAGTGAGTTGTTATAAAGTTGGCGATACGCAAAAAGCTATTGCCTATTTTCAGCGATTATTACTATTGCCTAATCTTGATGATGTATTGCGTGAGCGTGCAGAGTTTAATTTAGCTAACGCGTACGTGCAAGAACAAAAGTTACACGATGCGCTTGCGCATTACGAGTCAGTCTTGTCATATTCACCAAAAAATGAATACGCACAACATAATTATGACAAAGTTAAAGAGATGCTTGAGCAACAAGAGCAACAACAAGATGACAATCAGTCACAAGATGATCAACAGCAGCAAGATCAAGATAATCAACAAGATGAATCTTCAAGCGATCAGCAATCTGGCGATGACGATCAATCCGGCTCCGCTGAAGCTTCTTCGGACGCGTCACAAGATGGTGATAATCAATCAGAAGATAGTAACGATCAGCAAGATGGTGATCAAGAACAAGAATCTGATGAGTCACAAGATGGCGATGAGCAACAAAGTGATGAACAGCAAAGTGATCAAAATTCTGATAATAGTCGTGAGCAAGACAGCTCACAACAAGAAGAACAGCAAGATAATGCAGAGCAAACAGAAAATAGTGGCGATCAATCCGACTTCGCTGAAGCTTCTTCGGACGCGTCACAAGAATCATCAGAACAAGAAAATCAACAAGAACAACAATCGCAAGATGACGACGAGTACAATCCATTCGAGCAACAATTTGACCAGCAAGAAGATAGCGCTGACGATGAATCACAAACGCAAGAGCAGGAGGCAGAAGCTGCAGAACAAGAAGATGTTTTTGATGAACAAAGTTCTGATGCTGCTGATGAGCTTGCGCAACAAGGTGATGAACATGAAGAACAACAAACTGGTGCAGGTCAAGAAGTTTCGTTAGTAGAAGATGATCAACTTGATCAACGAATAGCACAAGTTCTTGAGTATCAAGCAGAGTATGATAAAAAATTAAACAAACAGTTGTTGTATATGCGTTCGCATACGGCAGATAGCACGGGTGATAATGGTTATGATTGGTAAAAAGTTTTTTTATTTTTTATTTTTAATCAGTACAGCATTACTAGCTGATGTTGATTTTTTTGTCACTGATCTTAACGATGATGAATTAACGTCTGTGGCGGTTGGTCAGCCATTTTTGATTCATGTTTCAGCGTCAGACATTCATGGTAATGTTCGTCAAGTAGATGTTGATGGTCTTGATAAAATAGGTGGACAGCGCACAAGTGTTTCTATGAGTACGTTTAATGGTCGCACAAGCGTTGACCATGTCTATCAAGCAACGATTGATAGACATGGCACTTACACCATTGGGCCTGCACGTGTAGTTGATCAAGATGGTGAGCATGTTACCAATGCGTTAACAATTGCTGTTGGTGCAGATGGCATACAAGTGCATCAAAAAAATGAAGAACCAAAAAAAGTTGATGCGGTAAAATTGAGCATTTCTACCGATAACAAACAAGTTTACGTTGGTCAACGGGTGTCAATTTCTGTTGACTTGTCTTACACCAGTGGTGGTATTTCGTTAAATCGTTTTTATAAACCTGATTATGAAAATTGCATTGTGCGAGAGCTTAGAGAGCCAGAAATTTCAGTAAAAAAAAAGCATGGAAAAAAAGTTTATTGTGCATCGTACGAGTATCAGTTGTTTCCACAAAAAGTTGGGCAATTAGTTGTTCCATCACATGCAGCAGTTTACACGCAACGTGTTAAAAAACCACGACGAATAAGTTTTTTGATGGCAGCATTCTCGTTTGATGCAAGTGAACAAAAACAAGCACATTCTAATGCGTTGACGTTGCAAGTAAATCCATTACCACCGCATAACGGACAGGTTGATGCAGTAGGGAGATTTGCAAATTTTGCTTTAACCTTAGATACCAACGAGACAAAACAACACGACGTGGTAGAAGTTACACTTTCAGTTGTTGGTGATGGTGATTTGCAGGGATTGTCACTAAAAAAACTAACTGATGTTGATAAAACATTGCGGCCATTTTTTTCTTCGCAAACGGTAAAAGATTTAGGTGAACCGCAAGAAGTTAAACAAAAAATTGTGCAATATGCGTTGCAACCAACAAAAGAGGGGGTTTTTGTTATTCCGCCACAAACGTTTACTTATTTTGATCCGTATGAGCATGCGTACAAAACATTATACACACAAGAGCAAACGTTAACGGTAGAAAAATGTGAACGATCAGCTATGGATATTTCATACGATGTGTACGATGAGCAAGAGGTTATTGATGACGTTAATCACGATGATGGTATTTGCGTTGTCGATTGTGGGCCATGGTGCGCGCCACGACAAGGTGGTATCCCGCATGAATGGTTTTTGTTTTTATTATTTTTACCATTGTTTTTGTTACTTGCATGGTTGTTACTTATGATCACACGTTATAGCTACGGTGTTGTTGATGAGCAATTTGCACAAAAAAATGCATTTAAGCGATTGCAAAAAAAACTTGAACGTGCACAAAAGAGAAATGGTTCGCCAGCACTGATTTACCAGGCATTTATAAACGCATGCGCAAAAAAATGGCATTTTGATCTGACCAAAACATCGCATAAAACTATCGTGCAAAAAGTTAGTTCATATTTGATGCCATACGAACAAGAACAGTTAGAAAGTTTTTTAATCGATGCGTTACACGCAACGTACGGTGATAAAAAAATAAAAAATAACGATCTTTTTGAGTGCGCTATTCGTCATGCGGTAATTTTACATGATCGTGTGTTAGAAAAAGATGCCGCAAAGCGTAAAAATAAGGGGAAGCGATGATTAAAAGATTTTTCTTTGTGTTGTTCTGTTTTTCGCTGGTAACAAATGCATCGTTTGAACAAGAACAATTTTTAAAAGCATTTGAGTTGTATGAGCAAGGCGCATATCGTCAAGCGTTTGATGCGTATAACAAAATAAAGAATAAAGGTTCGGCCACCTGGTACAACATGGGCATCTGTTTGTACAAATTAAATAAGCCAACCGATGCATATTTGTATTTTAGACGTGCGTTGTACGGCACTCCACAATCGTTGTGTGCACAAACCTATGCGTGGTGTGATGCAATCAAACAACAGATTGATAAATCGTATAATGTTTCAAAAAAAACGTATGCGCAACGGTTTGTTCATCAGCGGTGTGCAGATATGCCGTTATTCTTTTTACAATGGTTTACGTTGTTGTTGTGGTATCTGTCATGTTTGTTTTTGTTGTTGTTTGTACTGCGTAAAAAGCGTTATTTTTTGTTGTTAGCGTTTTTTTTGGCGTCACTTTGGATAACAAGTTTGATTGGGTATTGTCAGCAACGAGACCAGCGTTGTAATCAGCAACTAGCGCTGGTGATGCAGCGCAATGCGCCGTTGCATGTGATTCCTGATGAGCATGCGCATAAAGTTGCACAACTTAACGCTTTGGATGAAGTTGTAATCGGTAAAGTTGATGATTGTTGGCAGCATGTTACAACGCCATCAGGAATTGTAGGTTGGATACAAAAAAATTGTTTAGTAAAAATTTAGTTAGACTTTTCTAAAAAAAATTGTACGATAAGTACACGTTTGATTTTAATAGCGTTTGTCATACAAAAGAATAACATGAATAGCTACAGCTGGGTTAAATCTTTATTATTTTCTCTGTTTTTGCTTATCCCTAGTGATTGTTGTTATGCATTGAGTCGTTACACTTATCTCATGAATCAACAAAATGAAAAAAATATTTTTTTAAAGCAGTCGTTAATGGTTGTTTCTGTTTCGGCTCTTTTTTTGGGGTTAGTATGTTTTGTTTTGATTTTAAAAAATCGAAAATTACAAAATCAGCCTGTTGTTGTGGATGAAGAGGATTCAGGGTTAGATGAGACTGTTGATGCTGAAGACAAAAAGAGCTTGAGTATGAAAATAGAAACCTTGCAAAGTGAAAATGATGAATTGAAGCTGCAATATCAAGCAGGTGAAGCATTGCGTGAAGAAGCAGAAAAAAAGAATAGCATGGAGTTTAATGGTTTGTTAGGTGTATTAAATATTGATGATTTTTATGGAACAAATACTTTAGCTTTGATTGAACATATACGAAGAAATGAATCTGCTGTCTCAGGTGATGATGAGGAAAAATCCAATGAAAATAGCTATTCATTAAATAATGATGTGAATTCAATTAATAATGGAAGAGTATCAAGTTGGGATTCTTATGAGTCTAGTTATAAATCTTCTAATGATAAGGTATGCAATAGTTGTTATGATAAGTGTTATTGTTTTTAAAGTTTACGGTTATTTATCTCGTCTTCCCTTTACCCATTCCACATGATATCGTTTATAAGTAATTAATTTGCATAATTTACAAGATAGGTTTTATTTCTATGTCACATCGCAGTGGTTTTTGGTCAAGCACGGTTGAATTTGTTGTGCTTTTGTTAATTGTAGTTCTTGTTAGAACATTTGGTTTTGGTTTGTATCAGGTGCCAACAGGTTCGATGGAAACAACAATGCTAGTTGGCGGACGATTTTTTGCTGACAAAGTAAGTTATCTTTTTAGATGTCCAACGCATGGTGAAATAATTTCTTTTAACGATCCAGAACATGCGTACTCATCAAATCCGTTATTTTTTACGTTCCAAAATTATTTTTGGGGTCCTGCAAATTGGACAAAGCGTGTGATAGGGTTGCCTGGAGATCATGTTGAGGGCAGAATAGAAGATGGTAAGCCAGTTGTGTATCGCAATGGTGAAAAACTTGATGAGTCATATTTGAATAAATATCCATTGGTGCATGTTGCAAATCAAGATGTTGATGCGTTGTACGCAAAAATTCGCAATTCGGTACAAACAAAGTTTGGCTCAACACAAGTTTCTGATATGCAAATTCAATATTTTGTAGATCGTGAGTTGAGCAGTTGTTATCGACCAAAAAGTTATGATCCATCAGTCTCGTTTAAAGATCAACCATTTTATCGCATCAATGAGCGTCGTGTGCTAAAAGATGCACAAGGGCAAATGGTTATGTTGCAACCACAAACATTGTTGCGTCCGGTAAAGCGTGATCAAGTGTTGGACACTACGCGTAATCAATGGGATGGTACCGATGTCTTTTCTGTACGACTTGGTAAAAATCAATATTGGTGCATGGGAGACAATCGTTTAGGAAGTCGTGATTGTCGTTCGTTCGGGCCAGTAGATGAAAAGTTTATTCATGGACGTATTTTGTATTGCATTTGGTCTCATGATAGCGATGAAGCATGGTTTATTGTTGATTTATTAAAACATCCAATTGATTTTTGGTCTCGTATGAGATGGAGCAGATGTTTAAAATGGATTTCGTAAAATAGCAAAAAATAAAAAAGGAAAATAGATGTCAAACGGAACGTTGCGCGTGATTAACGTACTTACGCATGATTTTTATGAAGATTGTCATATAAAAAGTTCGGTCAATGTGCCTTTAGATGATTTACGTGGTTACGCACAAGATCTTGATCGTGCAACGCCACTAGTAGTTTATTGTGCAAAGTATTCGTGCAGTACAAGTTCACAAGCATGGCAAATGCTCAATGAAATGGGTTTTTCTAATGTGCGTGCGTACGAAGGCGGAATTCATGAATGGTACAAGGCTGAGTTACCTGTTGATGGCGCATGCTTAAAAGATTATTTACAAGGGCCAAAAGAACAATCAAATGGTGATATTGCTGTAAAAGAAATAGATGCACAATCTTTGTACGCAGAAATGCAAAAAGCTGGATTGTTATAAAATATCTTGCACACAATTGTAGATGTGATACATTTTTAGTATGAAATTAATGTTACGTATAAGAAATTATTTATCAAAATTTAGTTTTCTTGGTCTTTGTGTAATTTTATTACCAGGATGTTGGTCAACACAAGATGTCGCGCAAGATGATAAACTTGTGGTGATTAATGTGTTGGATAAATCGTTGTATGACGATTGTCACATAAAAGGATCAATTAACGTTGTTTTTGAAGATGTAGAAGATTATCTGCAGCGACGAAAAGGTGATGATATTGAATTAATTTTTTATTGCAGTAATCGTCGATGCACTGCGAGTCATCATGCGGCAAAAAAAGCAGTTGAGCTAGGTTTTTCTGATGTTTTCGTGTATGTTGATGGTACAGCAGGTTGGTACCAAGCGGGATTACCTGTTATTGGTGGTTGTAAAAAGAAGTATTTAGAAAAGAGAATAGAAAAACATATGTCGCAAGATGATAAAGTTGTAGAAATTTCTACTGATGATCTTGCACAAAAAATGAATATTGTTTCTTTGAAAAAATAGTTACTATCAAAAAATTGGCGGCATAGCCAAGTGGTAAGGCAAGGGTCTGCAAAACCTTGATCCCCGGTTCAAATCCGGGTGCCGCCTCCACTGATTAGTTGATGTTGGTTATAAAATTTGTGTGCCGGGGTGGCGGAATGGTAGACGCAAAGGACTTAAAATCCTTCGAGTATTGTACTTGTGCCGGTTCGAGTCCGGCCCTCGGCACCAGTCTTCGCTCTTACGAGCTACGTCTGGCACGGCCAGTTTTTTAAATGACTTTATTAGAAAAAGTAATATTATTGTAAAGTTAGAAGACTGTCCGAGCGAAGCTGAAAGCGAAGACGGACGGGAAAGTTAAATTTTCATTTAGTTTTTCGCTCTTACGAGCTTTCTAATTCGCGTGAAGCTTCGTAGAACTTTGTCGTATAGTGAAATCCTTCGAAGCCCAAAGGGCGTAGTAGGAGACGGCCATTAGCTGTTGTAGCGAGCAAGTTTTGTTGTGATTAAATCACAACAAAATGGAAGACATTTTTTATTTTATTTTTCATCTCTATAATTGCTTGACAAAAATTTGCTAAAGTTTACTTTAAATTAAAGTACTGTTGTTTGCTTTACCGGAGTATGTCATCGAAGGGTCTGTATGAACAAAGCAAAAGTTATTGAAATGATGGCAGAGGCAACTCGCTTGCCGAAGTCGACATGTAAGGAGTGTCTTGAAGCTTTTACATCAATCGTGAGTACGGCGTTGAAGCAAAAAAAACAAGTGTCTTTGACAGGATTTGGTACGTTTTTGACTATGGAAAGAAAAGAACGTATTGGAATAAATCCTGTAACACGTAAAAAAATGACTATACCTGCAAAGACGGTACCGAAGTTTAAACCAAGCAAGGTACTAAAGGATATGGTCAGTTAACAGACATGTTCCGGCTTACAACAGAGGGGTATCTAACGATGCCCCTTTTGTTTTGCGGTATTTTCTTGTAGCTTTTCAAAAAAGAATAATATACTAACAAGTAAATCTATATTGTTATTACATTTTGTATATGGAAGGGGTTTGATGGTAAATGATCAAACAAAAGCCGCTGGCACGAATGTTCTAGAAACTATTAAAGATAGTTTACAGATTGATAAAATCTCTGAACATGTTCGTCAATCAAAAGATTCGTTGTTAGATGTTGGTCTTTATGCGTGTATCGGTTTTTTAGTCGGTTATCTTTTAAAGCGCTATAGCACGTTTATTATGTTTCTTGTGTTGTTTACTGCTGGTATTATTGCATTGCAACAAGTAGACATGCTCTTTATTTCTGTCAATTGGGATAAAGTTTATGAACTTGTTGGTATTCAGCCAGTCTTAGTAACTGGTGAGGGTATGGCAGCAATAGTTTGGGACTGGATACAATTAAATGTTTTAATTGTTGCAAGTTTAATTGTTGGTTTTTTAATTGGCTTACGCATGGGCTAATGAGGTATACGCATGAAAAAGGAACAAGAGCTCGTTTTAGCAGTAGTTAATTTTTTAACTAATCATCAGGTACTTTCTGATTATGATGCGCATGAACTATACGATATGTTTCGTGCATCAGAAAAAGAAATATTTATTGAGTTTTTAGTTGATGAGGTAATGGTTGAGCGCTCAGAGCTGCTTAATGCTTTACGGGAATTTTATAAACTTAAAGCTTTTGATGCGAACGGTTATTTTTTTGATCGTCACTTATTGCACATGTTTCCTAAAGATGTAATGTTGCGCAATTCTTTTATTCCGTTAGAACGTGATGAAAACATGTTGATTGTTGTTGCAAGTAGACCGGATAATGATGATCTTTTGGCGATTATTGGTGAGCATGTTTCGTACGACGTGCGTTTTATAGTTGGTCTTGCGCATGATATTCATGATGCGGTAAAAGAGTTTTATGACGATGACCCAAACGTGATTATAGAAGATAAAGATTGGCAAGTTAAGCGACGCTTAGTTAAAGAAGAAAAAAATATGGAATCTTCTGTAGTTGATGTCGATGTTGATCAATTGAAAGAAGATTGATCAACAGTAGTAAGGGTGAGTAGATGCATGATGAACAAGTTGCCGTACGATTAGTTGATACGTTGGTGCAAAAAGCAATTGAGTGCGATGCATCTGATATTCATTTTGAACCTTTTGAGCAAAACTTACACATTCGTTTTCGTGTTGATGGTGTACTATCACCACAAGATCCGATTGTAAATACGTACGCTGATCAAATTATTATGCGTCTTAAAGTTTTGGCAGAAATCAATACTGCTGAAACTCGTGTGCCACAAGATGGCAAATTTCGTTTTTCTTATAACGATTCTTTTGTAGATGTTCGTGTTTCAACATTTCCGTCATTGCATGGTGAGAAAATTGTTGCACGGTTACTTAATCGTGATCAGCAAGCAATTGATCTTGATCGTCTTGGGATACAAGAAAAAAATTGTGATGCGTTAAAAAGAATAATCTCCAAACCTTACGGTCTTTTTTTAGTAACTGGTCCAACGGGATCAGGAAAAACAACAACGTTGTACGCAGCGTTGTCTCGTTTGCATACGCATGATAAAAATATTGTAACGTTAGAAGATCCAGTAGAATATGCACTTGATGGCATCACACAAGGGCAGATCAATCGCGCAACTGGTTTTACGTTTGATGTTGGTATTCGTTCTGTGTTGCGACAAGATCCCGATATTTTATTGGTGGGCGAAATTAGAGATCGTCAAACTGCACGAACCGCAATAGAAGCAGCGTTAACGGGGCATTTAGTTTTGAGCACATTGCACACCAACGATGCACCAAGTGCAATTGTGCGTTTGTTGGATATGGGCATTGAGCCATTTTTAATCAACGCAGTTTTGTTGGGCGTGTTGGCGCAACGATTAGTACGTTTGTTGTGCGATAAATGCAAACAAGAACGTGTTTGTACAGACAAAGAACAACAATGGGCAACATCTTTTGGTGTTACGCTAAAAAATGTGTATGATGCGCATGGTTGTGATGCGTGCAACAATACTGGTTATGTTGGTAGAACAGGAATTTTTGAACTTTTATCAGTTACAGACAAATTAGCACAACTGGTTATGCATGAGAGTGATCTTGAACAATTAACGGTACAAGCGATTGCTGATGGCACACAGTTGATGGTGTGTGATGGGCTTTGTAAAGTTGCTAGTGGTCAAACGTCGTTGGCAGAGTTGTTACGCGTTGTGCGGTTGTAGTACCTTTTGTTTTATAGTAAAAAAAACAAAAGGTTTGTGTATGTCTAAAATATTAAAAATTGTTTTGTTTCAATTTTTCTTTGTAAATTTTTGTTTTGCAGCTGAAGAAAAAATAGATTTTTTTGATCTTTTACCAGATGAAATACTCGTTTTAGTGATGGGGCACAAGTTAAGACAAATTATTAACGGTGCAGACTCTTTTCGTCATTTGCTTAAAAAAGTCCAGTTATGTTGTTTGGTTTCATCTCGTTTTAATATAGCTAACTTCACTAAGAAGCGCACAGATTTCCCAAAATTTCTATAGAAGATTTGTAAAAATCTTTTGACACAGAAGACGCTTTTCGAATTAAATGTTTAATGCTACTCCAAAAGTGTTCAATA
>DAOUPL010000021.1 GCA_030626185.1 bacterium
CCCCACTCTCCAACAAGCAATATCTTCATCACAAGATTTCAAAATTTCTACTAAATTAGATACCTCAGATTCCATAGAATTTATAGCGCCCACACTTACAAGCATTGCAGCTAAAAATAATTTTTTCATATAAATCCTTTAAATTAAAGTTATTTTATTATCTATTTCAGTCTACCAATGAGGACAAAATTGTCAAATGGTAGTT
Organism: bacterium; assembly: GCA_030626185.1. Lineage (GTDB taxonomy): Bacteria > Babelota > Babeliae > Babelales > Vermiphilaceae > DAOUPL01. Next base: position 206 of record DAOUPL010000021.1, read on the forward strand.
AAAAGCCATGACTAAAACGCAAGAATCACCGCTGGGAACAGAAAACGACAACAAAATAGCCCCGAATAAACTCGGGGCTATTTTTATAATAAACTTTTTTTATCGAAATCTATTTAACTTGTGCCATGTGTGGATGCTCAGCACCCTTATAAACTTTAAGCTTTTTAATAACTTGACGGCTTAAACGATTTTTAGGCAACATACGACGAACAGCCAACATAACCATTTCTTCTCGACACATATCTTTTGCTGCAGTTTCTTTTTTACCACTCATGTAACCACTTACACGAATATACGTTTTATCGTCCCACTTGTTACCAGTCAACACTATTTTATCAGCGTTAACAATAACAACATAGTCACCACAATCAGTATGTGGCGTAAAATATGCTTTATCTTTACCACGTAAAATGTCAGCAACTTCTGTTGCTAAACGACCAAGAACTCTTCCACTAGCGTCAAAAACACGCCATTGTGGATCTACTTCTTCTTTTTTCAATACAAAATGTCTATTCATTGACATAATTAAAACCTTAAATACGGAATGTATCTGACCAATATCCTTGTTAGTTACTTTACGCGATTTACATAAAAAGATCAAATTTAAGTTGAACTTGAACAAAAAAACCTTTATTTTGATGTAAAAATAACCAATAAGGACTAATTTTGATCAATTATGGCATTTATTCACTCATCCCACCAATAGTAGTATTAATTGCTGCTGTTTCTCTGCGCTCACTCATTAAAGCGCTTATAATCGGCATTGGCCTCAGCGCAGCAATTATCTCTATAAAAAGTGGTGCTTCTTTTTTCCCACTTATCGCACAAGAAACACTTGAACGCGTGCAAGATTACGATTCATTACTGCTGTATGCATTTTTAACTATGATTAGTGCATTTATCTTATCTTTGCGTAAAATTTTGTATCACGGCAAACATATTGATCATATTAAAAAAATTATAAAAAACCGTAAACAAGCTGAGTTTGTTGCAATTATTCTTTCGTTTATCACAAGCATTGATGATTATTTAAGTATTTTAACTGTTGGTGGCACTATTTCTAGTATCGCTGATCGTGAACATCTTTCACGCTTAAAGCTTGCATATCTTGTGCACTCTCTGGCTGGACCACTTGTAATTCTTAGTCCAATTTCTAGCTGGACTGCTGCAATTGTTGCACAAATTCATCTTTCTGGCTTGAACAACAATCATGCGCTATCAGGGTTTGTTACCAATCATCCTATGAAAATCTTTCTTGAAAGTTTGCCATTTACCTTTTACTCAATTATCTCACTAATAAGTTTATTCTTTATCGTGCAAACACGTATCAGCTTTGGCCCTATCGAGCAAGATGAGCAATACGATGACGCTAACGACACATCAATTAGATTTTTCTCCACCATGGGGCATCTTTTTATAATTGCATTACCATTAATTATTCCTATCGCGCTGCTTGTTGTGCTTTTTTCAATCGGCAACTTAGTTCTTGATTATCCGCTATTTTTAGTAATGGCAACTTCAGCATCAATTGTTTTTTTCTTAACGTTTATTTATGGCATTTACGAAAAATCATTTGTCGTATCGTCATTGCCAATTTTTGTTTGGCAAGGATTTAGACTCATGCAAGGCGCAATTAGTATTTTGTTTTTAGGTTCAATTTTGGCAGGCTTTTTACACGATTACTTACAAACAGGCCATTATCTCACCCAACTAGTTTCAGTTAGTGTGCCAATGGCTTTTTTACCACTCATGTTTTTTCTTTTATCATTTTCAATTACCCTTACAACCGGATCAGCATGGAACACATTCACCCTTATGGTTACCCTTGCGTTCCCTATGGCAGCATCATTGTTTAGCGCTGATATTGATCAAGCAACCTTTTTAATGACATTTTATCCGTTACTTGGTGCAATATTCTCTGGTGCCGTGTGTGGTGATCATATTTCGCCATCATCAGAAACAACAATTATGACCGCTTCAAGCGTTGGTATAACGCCAGAAGCACATACATTTTCGCAAATTTATTATGTTGTTCCAATAATTATTGGAACGCTTTGCGCCTTTACTTCTGTGGGTTTTTTGGCAAACTATCCTTATTGGTTACAAACAAGTTTGTCATCAATAATTGGAATAATTATCAGTTGCACTTTACTTGTGCTTATTAACCTACGGAATAAACATGAAGAAAAAAACACTACTAATCGGATGCCTACTACTCACAACTAGTTATATTTGTAATGGAATGAGTACACTTCTGCAAACAGAAGTGGATCAAGAAGTTATAGAAGTGATAAAAGATGGCACTAAATCAATTGATCATCTTGCAGAAGCAATCCAAAACATTAACGTAACCGGTTCTTTAGACGATGCAACGTTGAAAGAAATAAATGAGCTCAAAAAAATTGGTACAAAACTTTCTATTATTGGCGAAAGATATGCTGTTGTTGGTGAAAATTTCTCTATTGTTGGCAAAAAATTTGCTGCCATTGGCGAAAGAGCTATGAGTATTACTGAAAAACTTAGTATTGAAAAACTTATTTTAAAAGGTGTATTACCACTATTAATTTTATATGGTACTTATCATTCATTTAAACAACTTCACACAGACTTTAACAAAGACGATGATGATAAATCTTGGCACAAAAAACGTACTTTTTTAAACCTAACTTCACTAGGCATAAGCTTAATTGTTTTTACAGGATGGTTTTGGATGTTAAAAACAAACAAACTATAATTACTTAAAAATCTCTGAACTCAAACACTCAAAACCATTATCGGTAACTAAATAATTATCTTCTATCCGTACGCCAATCGCTTTATCACGAAGATAAAGCCCTGGCTCAAGCGTAATAACGTCACCTGGTTGTAACGAGTCAGCGTACGAACCAACATCATGCACATCAAGACCAAGATAATGGCCAATGCCATGATAAAAGTATTGTTCTTTATTGTGCTTTGCAAAAAAATCTACCACACAATGATGAATAGATTTATCAGGATGATTTTTATTACTAAGCCACATGCCTGGCTTTACTAATGATTCAGCATATTGTTGTGCATCAAGCACTAACTGATAAATTTCTTCTTGCTCTTTTGTAAATGATTGTGAGCAATACACACGCGTAATATCTGCTACATAACCATCACACAACGCACCTGCATCAATCAAAACTGATGAATTTTTAATCTCTGCATTATTTGCTGTGTAATGCAAAATTGTCGCATTATGCCCTGCACCAACAATACTCGTATAACCTTCGGTTGCACCATCAGCAATAAATTGTTGCAACAATGCATTATAAACTTCGCGTTCATTATTCGCCCCGCCTTCAACCACAAACATAGCCTCTTCATGAGCTTGCTGCGTACATAAAACTGCTTTTTTAATACAGACTAATTCATCTTTATCTTTACAGCGACGCATTTGGGCGACATGAGAAGAAACATCACAAACCTCACTGAGCGCTGACGCAAACGTTAACAATCGCTGTAACGCGAACCATGTTTGTTTATCGTGATAAAATGATACTGGTAGGATCGCATAAATACTTTGATTATTATTAATACCTTTTTTTATCACGTCAATTAATGTTTGCACCGATGCAGCATCAAAACAACTTGATAACGCATAACCAGCAATCGGATTACCAAGATAAACCACTTTATCAACGCCAAGCGCTTGTGCTGTATCATCATCAGCTACAACATGGTTTTCTACCCATAACGAACGATTAATCGCATAACGTGGAACGTACAACGTTGTGAAACCAGTTAAATCGATTGTTGCAAAACACCCTGGCTCAGTTACGCCAGTGTAATAAAAAAAAGAACTATCTTGTCGAAAATGTGTATGAGATTCAAAACCACCAATTAACAAAATAAAACCATCACGAACATTAAACTTATTTGTAATACGCTCAACCAACTGTTGACGACGAACTTTAACGTTACTTTTCATTAAAAAGGTCTACGTTCTGACAATGCTTTAAAAACCGTAATACGATCCATTTGTTCTATTGATGACCCCACGGGTAACCCGCGAGCTAAACAAGAAATAACTACTTTTTGATTTGCTAACTTTTGTGCAATGTATGCTGATGTTGCTTCACCTTCTGGTGTTTGATTAGTTGCTAAAATAAGTTCTTTAACGCCTTTGTTTACAACGCGATCAAGTAACGCATCAATTGCTAGCTCTTCTGGCCCTATACCGTCTAGCGGAGACAACGAACCACCTAAAACATGGTAAACACCATCGTAGCCACGCGTGCGCTCAATAGCCAACACGTCATGCCAGGTTTCGACAATGCACACAAGCTCTTGCTGACGTTTTTTTGAAGAACAAAAAAGACAACTTTGATTTTTCTCTTGCCAACAATTACATGTTGTACAGCGAGCTAATAATTGTTTTGCGCGCAATAACGTCGCACAAAAAGCTTCGGTCTTTTTCTCATCTAACGACAAAAAATATGACGTTACACGATACAAATTTTTTGTCGCCAAAAATGGCACACGCTGTAACTGTTTTATCAATTTATCAAGCGGATCTAATCTATCTAACACGTACGCTCACACCATTGTTATTGGAAAATCTTTTTGCCACCTGTGTTTGTATCAGCGTTAACACATTTGTCACAAAGAAATAAAGAGCAAGCCCTGCAGAAAAATTACTCATAACTGCCCCAAGCACAATGGCCATAACAAAAAACATCATTCGTTGTGTTTTGTCTGCATACATTGCTTGAACCAACATGCCCAACACAACCAACATAGGCAAAATGTAATACGGGTCACGACCTGATAAATCTGGTATCCACAAAAATGATGCACCATACAATTCAAACGAACTTGCAATCACGCCACGAATAGAAATAAAAATTGGAATTTGTAACAACAACGGTAAACAACCAAGCCCAGGGAATCCACCCTCTTTCATTAACTTTGCTTGCTCTAACGCTAATCGTTCTTGATCATTTTTATAACGTTTTTTAAGATACGTTAGTTTTTTACTAAACTCTTTGCTCTTTTCTAAGCGTTGTTGCCCACCAAACGTGAATGGTGCAAGTACAAGTTTAAGCAAAATAGTTAATGCAATAATGGCAAGACCAAAATTACCTAACAACTCGTTTAAATATTTGAGCAACATAAATAATAGTCGCGCAATTGGCGAAAGAAAACCAGCATAACCTAATGCATCTTTTAATCTACTATCAACTGCTACAATTGCTTCTTCTGTTTTTGGCCCCATAAAGAAACCGAGGCGCCATGTTGTTGGCTCTGTAACCTGACCACTTTCAACAATTGATAATAATTGCGTTGCGCCAAACTGCTTGTAATACGCACGTTCTACAAAACGATTTGCATCGTGCACCAATGCATGAGCAAAATAGCGATTATCTGCACCAAACAACCCAGGCCTAATCCAGCCTTGTTGTTGCTTAACGCTATAACTCGCTGTACGTTCAAACTTCTGATTTGCGTTAACAAGAATGCTTGATATTTCATCGTAGGTTACACCAGGCATATCAGGTGATGGGAAAATTACTCGTAGCTGTAAACTATCCTCTGCGTCACTGCGTGGCGTACAAGAAATCACCAAATCAATTTGATGTTTATCTTTATAAATTATAAATGTTTTTTCGATATCAGCTTTAGAAGAACGATTTTTGTACACACACGTAATCTTTTCATCATCTTGCTGCTGATCAACTAACTGGTAATAATACGGCGTCATCTCGTTAAACGCAACCAAAAAGCATGCTTGCTCTCGAGACTCAAAACTTGGCTGATCAATAGTTTGCACCATATCAATTGTTTGTGAGCTTGGATGAGTAAACTTAGCGTTACTCAAAACAGCGCCATAATTAGAAAAGGTTAATCTCACCCATGAAGTTTTAACCTCTAAAGTTTTTTCTTCTAATTTTTTTTCATTATCTAAAAAATCAATATCTACTTTTAATGGACGCTCAACATCTTCTACAGGAGCTACAAAACTGACCTTGCCCGATGGATTACTACCATCCTTGTGACCAAAGAAGTGATCTAACACAAAATGATTTAATGCCCATGTAGTTAACGCTGCAAACGCTATTGGCACAATCCACTCTTTAATATTCATAATAATACTCATAGGCTTAAAAATGTCACTATATCTACTAATTACTATACCAAGCAACATGCATTTGATCAAAAAATGTCGTGCATTACTACATCTTTTGTGGTACGCTTTGTTGTTGTTTAGTAATGAGCTACGTAAAAAGGAGAACAATATGCGTATGGCCAAGCGATCTTTTCGTATAGGTGAACTTGCAAAGCACTTGGATGTTGAGAAGTTTGTTATTCGTTTTTGGGAAAAACAATTCAACCTAAAAACAACACGTTCCGTTGGTGGACAACGATTTTATACACAAGATGATCTTGATAAGTTCAAACAAATCAAACAATTGCTGTATCAAGATGGTTTTACTATTTCTGGTGCAAAAAAGTATCTTGATAACGTCGAACAACAAAAAACACTCCGTATTGGCACACACACGACATCGTTTGATGAAATCGAGTTACAACCGCATGACGAGCTTATCAAATTAAAAACTCAACTCATGAAACTTAAACAACTACTGTAAATTTGTGTATGTTTTTATCAATGAATACACAACAAAAACATATTCATCTTGTTGGTATTGGTGGCATTGGCATGAGCGCTATTGCCACTATTTTACGCAAACAAGGATTTGTCATTTCTGGTTGTGATACCAACACAGACCAAGAAAGTATAAAACATCTTGAAAACATAAATTGCACAATTTCTCATGGCAACAACACAAAACAATGTCGTAACAACACAATTGACACGGTTATTTATTCATCAATTATACCACAAGATCATCCTGAACTTGTGCACGCACGCAATCACGGTATTCCCGTAATTCCCCGTGGCGTAATGCTTGCAGAACTTATGCACACAAAAAAAAGTATTGCTGTTGCGGGATCACATGGAAAAACAACAACAACTTCATTGTTAGCTCACATTTTTATCTATGCAAAAAAAGATCCCACCGTTTTAATTGGTGGGCATCTTTCTTCGCTTGGTAATAACGCACATCACGGCACAAGTGATCTACTCATCGCAGAAGCTGACGAGAGTGATAAATCATTGTTGTATCTCAAAGCAACCGATGCATTGATCACCAATATCGATTTTGAACATCCAGAAACATACAAAGGCATAACTGATGTTATTGAAGTGTTTGAACAATTTATTAATAATCTTCCCTTTTATGGCACTGTATTTATTAATTGTGATGACCACAACACACAACAACTGTGCAAAATAACTCATCGCAAAATAACCACATTTGGCATCGACAACACAAATGCACAGATTCGTGCGACAAACATAACCCTTAGTCCAGACTCTTCAACATTTACAGTGACAACACCTGACAACTTTTTTTCTTGTAGATTACCGATTGCTGGTAAATATAATATTTATAACGCACTCGGCGCTATCGCTATTGCCCTTCATCACAAAATAAAACCAGAAATTATCACACAAGCATTACAAACATTTACCGGCGTAAAACGACGCTTTTATTTTCATGGCACGTGGCACGGTGCTGATATTTTTGATGATTACGGTCATCATCCACAAGAGATAGCATGTGTACTTCCTGCTGCGTGTCGACGCGCTCAAAATAAGATTATCGTGGTGTTTCAACCACATAAATTTAGTCGTACCAAACATTTATGGAATGATTTTATCAACGTTTTTGCGCAAAGCGCTATTGATCGTCTCATCATTACTGACATTTATCCTGCTGGCGAAAAACCAATTAGTACTATCACAAGCAAAAATTTAGTTCAAGGCATCACAAAACAACAACCACGCCTTGCCCTGCATTACGCGCAACAGAACAAAGAAATCATACAATTACTGCATGAACACGTACAAAAAAATGATCTTATTCTTTTTCTTGGCGCTGGGCCAGTGTATCGCTTAGCGCACATATTAACTAGTTAAACCAAACAATAAAGAATCACTTGAGATTTTTTGCAAAAACCTTGATTTTTAACGATTCACTTTGCCATACTGCTAATAGAAATAACCAAAATGGAGGACAAAGTGAAGAAACAATCATTTTTGCTGATTATCAGCATTTTTTTATCTGGTACAAATCTACAACTATTTGGTGATGGCGCAAAAGATATCTTAATTCCAACAGCTGTTGGTGCAGGTATTGGTGGTATTACTGGCGGAGGCAAAGGTGCCGGTTATGGTGCACTTGGAGGCCTGGCTTTAGGAACAATACTTCACGCATCAAAAAAAAGCCGTCGTAAACGAGAAAATAATTACGAAGAACGCTACGCACGTAACACAGAAGAACGAAGAAACTTAACGCGCCAAGCTGAACACTTAGAAGAACGCGTTGATGAACTAGAACAAGAAATTAAAAAAACAGAACCAAAAAACATAGATCGCTTGTTGCGTGATACACGTGAACTACGCCGAGACGTTAAAAATTTTAAATATGATGTTAACGGCTATGATGGTTCAAAGTGGCGTAAATATCACAAACGCTTTGAAAAATTGAATAGAGAGTTTAGAAAATTACAAAATCAAATTTAATACTATTTATCAGTCATAAACAAAAGGAGGATTTTATGACTAACATACTAAAAAAACTACTAATGCTAACATTAGTAGGCATATTTACCCTTAACGTACCGGTTGAAGCACGTCGTCGACGCCATGATGATGATAATCACCACGACAACGATCGCAATGATCGTCACGATGATGATAACAACGGTAGAAAAGGCGGCGCTGCAATTGCCGGTGCTGCTATCGCTACTGCAGCAATAGCAGGTGCAGCTGCACGCAACAGAGATCGTGATGATAATGACGATAATAATGGTCGTCGCCGTCGTCGTGATGACTAAATAATTAATGATTGGTTGTTTGTAAAAAAGCAAACAACCAATTACATACAAGATATAAAGATGGAGATAAAAATGATAAATCATATAAAAAAAATTTTAATTCTTACTGCATGCACTCTTATTTTGCAAACATGCACAATCCACACACGCCATGGTTATCATCGAAGTCATGGGCACGGTGGCGCTATTGCTGCTGGTATTCTTGGCGCAACTGCCATTGCTGTATTAGCATCTTCATCTTCAAGCAACAGTGATTCTTATCAAGATTCACAGAGACGCAACTACGTAAAGAAACGTTTAAAAAGAGATGCACTAGAACGACAACTTGATCTTATACAGCAAGAGCTTATTGCTCTTGAAAAAGAAATTACTCTTGTAAACAACAAAAAACAACGTAAGCAACTAAAAAAAGAACTTAAAAAAATAGAAGATAATTTTGAAGACCTCGAAGATGATATCCGCAATTACGGTGGTGACTACTTTGATCAATTTAATAACCGTATCGACGTAATACACTCTGATATTAATAGTTTGCACAGAAAAACAATTCGCTCACAAGATAAAATAAAGAATAACAATAATGATGATAATAAAGAGGATGATGATGATAATGAAAAAAAATAAATTTATTGCGACACTTTTGTTTGTCGTAACACTCGTAAGTTTTCTCTCCATAGACGCTCGCCGCGGCGGAGGTCGCGGCGGTGGGCGTGGCGGTGGCGGCAGACGTGGTGGTGGTGGACATCATCGTGGCGGCGGACATCGTGGTGGTGGCAGAGTTGGTGGCAGACACGGCGGTGGTAGACATTTCCGTGGAGGTGGCGGCCGACGTTATCATGGACGACGTGGTGGTTATCGCCATCATCGAAGACGTCCTTATTACGGTGGTGGATATGGTCGCGGTTATTATGGTGGTCTTTTCTATGATCAATGGCTTTATGACCCATACTGGGGACTTGGCGTAACAGTAGATCTTACACCAGATCGTTATGATTACGAGCCAGAAATAAGTAGAGAAGAAATCATTGAACGTGCACGCGAAGCGAGAAAAGCGTTAGAAAAACGCATCGGTGAGATGGAACAATACCTTGGAACGCTAGAAAAAGATCTTTTGACAATCACAATTAAATCAAAACGCAAAAAGAAACTTCTTAAAAAACATGAAAAAATAGAACGTAATCTTGAAAATTTAAAGCAAGATTTACGTATGCACAGTGACATAAACTTAGAACGCTATACAGATCGCGCACAAAGTATTGATAGGAGCATCAAAGGACTTCGAAAAAATATAGACAAGTACAGAAAATAACAAAAAAGAAGGTCGACTAATAATCGACCTTCTTTTTATAAACTAATTATTTTAAAAAATTATTTTCTTTTTTTAGCAACAATTTTTTCTTTAATGCGTGCTGATTTACCCACACGATCACGCAAATAATACAATTTTGCACGACGCACACGGCCTTTACGCGCTACCTTTATATCTTGTACCAACGGTGAATATAACGGAAAGATACGCTCAACGTACACGCTATGAGTACCAAGTTTACGAACCGTAAAAGTGCTTGATGCGCCATTATTCTTACGCGCAATCACATCACCCTTAAACGTTTGAATACGTTCTTTAGTGCCTTCTTTAATACGAAGTGCAACTTCAACAGTATCACCGATAGCAAATTCAGGGAATTTGCGCTCATATTGCCCAATAGAGCGAATTGTTTGGCGACTAAGTAAATTTCTATCAAAAGCCATTTTGTACCTTTTAACTATACCATTTAATGATTATATCGTAATTATACCGTAATTTCGCTTTTTTGCCAATCTAAAGACGTAACATAAAACAAAATAGCTAAAAGCACACACCCACAAGAAATATATCCACAGCGACCTTGCCACTTTTTAATTAAATTAGTTGTTTCTACTTCAAACCCCATCTCAAAAGAATTCTGATCATAAAAAAGATGATCTAACACATCGTATAAACAAAACTTACCTACAAAGCAACATCCTGCTGTCACAAGCAATCCCGCCTGAGTCTTATTAGAACATGCAAAACAACCCTCAGACGATTCAATCTTTAAGCTTACAAACATCAAACTCATAAAACAAAATAATGCTAATAATTTACTTTTCATAAAGATTTTCTTACTTATAACATTTAAATATTATGCCTAGATTTAAACTATATAATTATGTAATAATCATTCCATAATTATCTTGTCTCTTGCCTCCAAAACAACATCCCCCAATAAGACCAAAAATAACAAAAGAACATGCAAAAACTGAAGAATACACAGGATTTTGATAAGTATAAGCAAATCCAACAGCCGATCCTATTGCAGCGGTCAAAGAAAAATAACCAATTTTGTTTTTATCACAACTAAGTGGCGAAGCAGCGATCATACCAAACATCAAACTTGAAATACAAAATAATGCTAATAATTTAGTTTTCATAAAAACTTCCATAATGTGTGAATTAAGTAAAACAAAAATTATTATAGCATGTGTTTTTCAAAAACGAATGTAAAGAAAACAAAATAGCGATCTTTCGACCGCTATCAATTAATCTTCTTTGTTTAATTAGGCAATACTTCCCGCTAAAAGCAATTCTTGTTTTTGTTCTTTTTGGCGACGACGTCGATTTTCTCTACGCTGTGCACGCTTGCGAGATTTAGACTTTCCTGAACCAAAAACCTTTTCACCAATATAATTCAACAAGTCAAAACAAACTGCAACAGTAAAACCAAGCAAAAATCGACCAAAGAAATCTGCTATTACAACTGACGCAACTGTAGCACCAACAAACGCTATGTAACCAAAAGCTATAGCACCTGCGATACAAATACTTACACCAAGCCCTAAAAAGACCCAATCTTTTACTGATGCTTCATACCAATTTGTGGAAACAATTTTGTACTCAAATGCCATTCCTGAAAATAGTGTTGCCACAGTAAGAACAACGCCACCTCCTATTAGTAATGGATTCATTACCGAAGCGACAGCAACCTCACTACAAGATGCAGTGTTGACGCTCGCCAAACCACAAAAAAATGATAAAAATAAAACAAGTTTTTTCATAAAACCCTCTTGATAAAAATAAATAATGATTACACCGTTGCTGCGATTACTAATTTTCGTTTTTTTCTATGACGTGCGCGCTTGCGTTGTTTTCGTTTGGACAATGTACGCTTTCCACTAACTACATTAAAAATCTGTTTTCCAATATTAAAAACAATGTTGCCAACAGTTAACCCAATTAAGGCAATTAACGTGACGCCAAAAACATAAATAAATATTGGAAATGCATATCCCGACATCATACAAATAAAAGAAATGATATTAATTGGCAATATCAATAAACCTGCACGAATCATGACCCTTTCTTTTTCTTCCATTTCTTGCCAATCATGTAAAGCTGCTTGAGGGCCAAATAAAGCTCCAGAAGAAAGCCATGTAGCTCCAGCAACTAAAGATGTTGCAGCTGCTAGAAGAAGCATATCTTCACCACCCTGTACTTCGGACGTCGGCACAACTGCCAAACCACAAACCAACGATAAAGATAAAAAAAGTTTTTTCATAAAAATCTCACATACAAAAGTTGATGATTACACCGTTGCTACAATTACTAACTCTTGTTTTTTTCTATGACGTGCACATTTGCGCTGTTTACGCGAAGTGCGTTTTTTTTGCTTACATTTTTTATCGTTAGAAAAAAATAATTTAATTGTTTTTGCAGCAAAATAAAATAACCAAGTAGAAGCCAAAACAAATGGCACCATTAAAAGCAATATAGATGCAGCTGGAGCACAAAAAAGAATGTACCCTGAAAAAGCTAATATCGCCATCGGAATTAAAATTCCTCCTGTAACTGCAATATACTCAATAGCTGACGCATTAACTGAATCTATTTTAGTAGCCTTATATCCTGAATAAATCGCTGTCCCTAAACATGCTAATGGAGTACCTAAAAGCATTATGTACGCCGAGCCATCACCCTGCACTTCGGAGGTCGATACAACTGCCAAACCACATGCTAGCGCACAAAGCAAAAAATATTTTTTCATAAAAACCTTCAACAATAATTAGATGATTACACCGTTGCTGCGATTACTAATTCTTGTTTTTTTCTACGACGTGCTCGTTTGCGCTGCTTGCGCAATGTACGCGAATTAGATTTACGATCTTTATTGCTTGAACCAAAAATCTTTTTAAAACAATACGAAATAATTTGACCAACAGTTAATACAACCTGGATTCAAGTAGCAAGTGCATAATTATCTGATAAAATAAAAGGGCCGGTTAAGACCCTTTAAAAACAGGATAATTATGCGAAAATACACACAACTATCACAAGAATTAAGATATCAAATTTA
>DAOUPL010000047.1 GCA_030626185.1 bacterium
ATCAGCTGAAGATGCTAAGGAAGATTTCACTCCTATTTTTTATGAAATGGCAAAAATTAATGGTAATTTAGTGCCCCTTGTAGAAGTTATAGAATATTTGGGAAATCAACGAGGAGAAGTGTGGCAACGATTAGAAGATGAACGACGTTTGAAAGAAGAGCGTCGTAGAGAACAAGTAGAGCTAGTGGTGCTGGAAGAGCCGGTAGTGCAACCAGTAGTACAAGAGTCAGAAAAAACAGTTTTCCAAAAGTATATGAATTGGAAGGTAGGATTAGTTTTAAGTGGTTTGGGCGTTGGCATTGGTTCGTACTTATATTTTGCAAATAAAAATACGTCTTTACCAGCAATGAATTTTTCTCTTATTGAAGCGGTAAAAAATTATTTTAGATCACCGCAAGAATAAACATTTTATTGTGCTTATAACCCTTATGCGCTATCTTAATCACATCGATTATCATAAAACTCATGAGGGTGAAATGAAATACGGAATTGTTTTTTTGTTGTTGTTAGCATTAATACCATTTTTTGCCGTACGAATAACGTATGCACGTCGTAAAAAAGCAAAAACAAAAATGACTACTACGTTACAAGTTGGAGATGAAGCACCAAAGTTTGTGTTACCTGATGAGAATAACAAAGATCGTGCATTGGTTGATTATGCAGGATATAAAATTGCTATCTATTTTTATCCAAAAGCAGACACTTCTAGTTGCACCAAGCAAGCGTGCAGTATTCGTGATAGTTACGATGTACTTAAGAAAAAAAATATTGTGGTGCTTGGCATCAGTTACGACAAACCAAAAACATTAAAAAAGTTTAAAGACAAATACAGTTTATCCTTTACGCTCCTCAGTGATCGTAAAAAAAAGGTTGCAAGCTTGTATAACGCAAAAGGTGGCATCTTTAGTTTTGGCCTACCAAAACGAATTACATATTTGATTGATGAAAATCGTAAAATTGTTAAAATCATTACAGACGTTGATGTAAAAAAGCATTGGCAGCAAATTATGAATGGGTTTAATGACTAACCATCGTAGGAGTAAATATGCATAAACGAATAACCTTTCGTGCTATGCCGCATTCAGATGCCATAGAAGCACATTGTAATGAACAACTTAAAAAGATAGAAGAATTTTTATCTTCAGAAAAAACACCAAGATATATTGATCTTGTGTTGGAGCCGTCAAAAGTTCATAGTCACCATCGTGTTGAGTTGCGCGTAAAATCACCCAACTACGAACGTGTTTCAAATTATGAAGGTTCTGATTTTCATGATGTGCTTAATCGCGTGATCGATGTAATGTACAAAGAGTTACACGAAGATAAAAAGAAAAAATTAGATCATCGCAAAGTGACAGGGCGGCACGAAGACGCGAAAAAAAAGAAGTAACACGTTAACAAATGGTAAATTTATAGTTGATTCTCCTGGTAAAATAATTCTTTTTGTGTTAAAATAAAGAAGTAACAATAATAGTTTCAACAAGGAGGAGCCATCATGATTTACGTCTGGTTATTTATTGGTATGTTTTTTGCCTTTCTTGAAATGGGAAGCCCTGGATTATTATTCTTTTTATCGTTTTCCGTAGCTTCATTTTTGACCGCATTAACTGCCATCGTGTTATCGTTTTGTTTAATTAACGTTAATTTTTTTCTACTCACAACGGTTGTGTTGCCGTTAATCTTTGTCGGTTATTCAATAATTCTTTTGTTGGTTTGCAAGAAAATGCTACAAACAAAACAACTTCAAGCAAAGGGTGGGCACACAAACATTTTTGCACTTAATGGTGCACATGCAGTTGTGATAAAACCTGTTTCTCGCGATAAAGCGGGATACGTGGTAATTAATGGTGAGCAGTGGCGTGCATTTACTGACGCTGATACCGTTATTGAGCCAGGGGTACAGGTTGTCGTTGTTCATGTGCGTGGAGCACACGTTGTCGTGCGACGCATTGCACAATAAATTTGTTTATTAATTTTTTTACTTTATGAAAGGAACGCATTATGACTATGATATTTCCAGGAATTATTTCCGCAGTTATTGGCGTTGTCGTTATTTTTTTAATCACCTTGGTGCTTAAATCTGTTTACTTGGTTAAACAAGCTGAAACAATTGTTATTGAGCGTCTTGGGCGATATGATCGCATCTTAACCCCAGGGTTGCATGTGATTATTCCATTTTTAGAAGTACCACGCACGGTGGTTTGGACGTTTTTACAACCAGCAGAAGGTGGTAGATATTATCGTTATTTACGAACAGTTGGCCGCATTGATTTGCGTGAATCAGTGTATGATTTTCCAAAACAAAACGTGATTACCAAAGATAACGTAACAATGGAAATTAACGCGTTGCTCTATTATCAAATTACTGATCCAAAAGCAGCAGTCTACGAGATTCTTAACTTACCAGAAGCTATAGAAAAACTTACGCAAACAACATTGCGTGATGTGATTGGATCTATGGATCTTGATGAAACATTGGTTTCTCGTGCACAAATTAATGAACGTTTACGCCTTACGCTTGATGAAGCAACCGATAAATGGGGTGTAAAAGTTAATCGTGTTGAATTGCAAGAAGTTAATCCACCGGCAGACATTCGTCATGCGATGGAAAAACAGATGCGTGCAGAACGTGAGCGTCGTGAGATGATTCTACGCGCAGAAGGTAAAAAGCGTTCAGCAATTTTAGAAGCTGAAGGGGTTAAAGAAGCTGATGTTTTAGAGGCTGAAGGTCAAGCACAAGCAAAAATACTTACAGCACAAGGTCAAGCAGAAGCACGAGTTAAAATTGCACAAGCTGAATCAAAAGCAATTGAGATGATCAAGCAAGTAACACCTGACGGAAATCCAATGCCGTATCTTGTTGCAATGCAGTACATCAAAGCGTTGCCAGAGTTGATGAAGGGCAAAAATGATAAGTTGGTAGTTGTTCCTTACGAAGCGAGTGCACTAGCTGGATCGATTACATCAATTAAAGCCATTTTTGACCACGCTTCAAAATCGTAATCTAACTATTGGTTAAGGTTTTTCAAGAGAACGCTTTGTTTTTTAGGCGTTCTCTTGTCTTTTTACTATCTTTTTTGGTATCTTTAAGGCGATAAATGGATTGTTATGGATTTAGTATGAAAAAATATGCACTTCTTTTTTTTGTTCTCTCTTGTGGATTTCTTTTTGCTGCACAAGAAGAATTTGATCTTCCTGAAACTATTTATTTAGAGACTGAAGACACTGTTTTAGAAGTTTCAGATAAGCTTTATAAACAAAGTGAAACTCTTAAAAATCAGGTACTTGGGGGATTGTTGAATGAACATAACATCTTAGACTTGTCTGATTCACTTGCTACAGGAAAAATTTTACATAATATTTTTGTTAATTTTTTTGAAAACAAAGAACGAATTGACGATTATTTGGAAGATGAATTTATTCCACAGGGCATTACAAATCAACATTTGTTAAATCATGCGTTTGTTTGTCGTTATCTTGATTTACAAATTTTTCTCAAAGCTATAAGAAAAGTTTTTTTTGGAAGAATACCAAAGCATGTTTTTCCAGATAAAGATAAATATCACTTAGAAGAAGATATAAGGGATATTTTATCTACTCATAAAATGTTTGATTTAGACGTATCAACATTGCCAGAAGAAGTATCCAAAATTTTTCCCAAAAAAGTTTGGTTATTAGGGTTTGACTCTAAAAAGCCTATTAAAATATCTAGGAGGGAATATTTACAAAATGAAAAAATTAGGTATCTTTTTAACAAAAAATTATGGAATGAAAAGTTTTTTAAACTTTTTTTGATTAATGAGTTAAAAAGTATGCTAGGCATTTTTTCAGGGGATGCAGAATTTTATGGAAAAGATGATCCTGACAAAGAAGTACATGCCATAAAAGAAAATAAAAAACGGTTAAAAGAGTATTTTAGAGATGCAACTGATGAGCAGGTACGAAATGCGTTAAAGATTTTACATTACTTTGATGTATACATGTATTTACCACTTGTAAAAGATGAGTACATTGCAAGGTTAAAAAATATATTTCGCAATATTGATGATGTACAAAGAAGAGACCTTAAATCTTTTTTAAACATAGATCCTGAATTAAAATGTGATATAGCAAATAATGTTATTAGAACGTATTATCAGTGGCTACCATTCGAATATAAAGAACGTTTTTTTGAAAAAATGTGCGAAACAGGGAATTTAAAAAGAAAAAATATCCGATCTTTTAATAAAAAATCTACTATGTTGGCCAGCATTTCTTATTGGTGGACAATGCGATCAACATTGCAAAAAATACTTACTGTTGGCATTGCAACGGGATCAGTAATAGTGTTGACCATTTACAATAATCTTCATGCTCCACTTCTTGAACGCATGCGCGAATTCATCAAAACACCTTCTGAATAACGTTTTTATCTTAAACAAGTAAATATTTGTGTTTTCCGGTAGTGCCCCATAAAGTTTTGAACCTCGCCATAGCTCTCTGAGCGGCAGCAGGTAAATAAAGCTTCTGGACGGGCGCGGGAAAAGCGATCAAACGGCACGTGTTTGTGTCCTTTTAGTAAAGGTGTTTTGGACAAGCAAAATACCTTTGAGACAATTTTTTTTTTGTTTATCTTTACCCAATCGCTACTTTGCCAACTTTACACCTTCAATATCCCCATCTAATCGCTCTTGCCATTTTCTCTCAATATGGTAAATTAATAATAGAAATGTTTTAATGGCCAAAAAATGAGGGGTTATCATGAAAAACATAGTAAAATTTGTATCGCTTATAAGTTTATTGCTTGGTTCAACAGTACAGGTTACCGCTGCTCGGACAAGAACAACTGTTGTTGTTTATACTCAAGAATCTCAAAAAACGAAAAAGTTTTGTGCAAATAACAATACAGATTTGTTAGCTCGTGCAACAGCTTTAGTGTTGGTTTGTGGTGTGCTTTTTGCAGGCCGTGTAGTTGGCAACTTAATTGATCGTTCAGTTGATCATTGTGCTGATTGTATTGTTTCTAAAATATTTGGGTAATAAATAGGGGTTATTATGAAAAAGTTATTATTAACAAGTTTGTTGGTTGGTTGTGCTGTGCAGGCAACTTTTCATTCTGAAAAATATGATTTTAAAAATTTATTTGATCTTTGGGAATTTATCGATAAAAAAGTTGTTTCTACAGATAAGGTTAATTTTACGATTCAAAAAAAAGAATTGTCATCAAAAGGGTATCCTATCAGTATAAATGTCAAAAGAGATGGTTTATGCGTTACAAAAAGTATGTTTTGTCATCCTTTTATTGAATCATACGATGTAGCGCAAGATATGGTGGATTTTTTACAGGAATATGTAAGAGCTTCACAAGAAAAACGTGATTTATATAAAAAATTACCATTTTTAACGGCAGAGTTAGATAACCTTAGAGAGTCTAAAGATTTCAACATGGGCACTGCTATAGCAATTTGCGATCTTCATCGCGACATTGAAAAACTTATTGATAAAATTGATGCAATTAATTAAGAGGTTATTATGAAAAAGTTATTATTAGCGAGTTTGGTGGTTGGTTTTGGTGTGCAGGCAGCAGATGCACGAGTTGTGTATAAAGCAGTGCTTAAAGGTTGCGAATTTATCGATAACAACAATAATGCTGAGATAAAAGTTGAACATTATCTTGGTGATGAATCTAATGTTAAACTTATTTCTCCGGACAAGCTGGATACATCTATTCTACAAGAGAATATGATTTGTTTGTTCAGAGGCACTAAGAGACCAGGAATGATGTTATAGCAAGAAGCACTTAGGTTTGCGCAAATTTTTAATTTTTGAACAATAATGATAAACTTTTTCTAAGTTATAGGAGATGATTTATGTTATTGAGCTCTGATTTAAGAAAAAGAGTTATTTTGTC
>DAOUPL010000001.1 GCA_030626185.1 bacterium
CTAAATAAAAAAAGTTTGCGAAGAAAACGCTTTCAAGCCGCATTAGATGAGAGTTATATTGCACATCTTATTGGATTAAAGGAAAATTAGATGCGTTTGCCCTGATGGAGATCCTAACAAACAAGACAAAACAATCTTTTTTGTACATACTGGTACCAATTAAAATTTTAAACATTACAACAGGAATAGTCATGCAAAAAAAATCACTACAATCTTTTTTGTTATCAATTTTGCTACTTGGCAGTTTTATTTCAATTGATCTCTACGCAAGCAGCAGTGATGCTAGTTGCTCACTTGATCCACTAGAAGAGGCATTAGATTGTATTGAAATAAATGATCTATGCAGCCTTCATGAATTAATCAAAATGAATCGACTCGACACGCAATATTTACTAAAATGCGCCTTTTATTATGAAAACCTAAACGTAATAACTTTTTTAATGAGTGAGTATGGCGCATCACCCTTTAAGAAAAATAAAAGCAACTTCAAACCTATTGATTACTGCACAAGCAAATCAATAAAAAAAGAAGTGTATTATTCAAGATTAGGACAAGCTTTACTACACCATCATAAAAAAACAAATTCTAATAAAGCAAATCAACTCAATATGACAGCTAATCTATTTTATCACTTATGCAGCTGCCGAGAATTCTATTCAGATATAGAAAGTAGATCTGAATTTTTTACTACACCTACATCTTCTAGCGAAGAAGATACAAAGTAAATCTATTCTAAAATACGAAAAACGCCACGAAAATCTTTTTTTGTCGTATACGGCTCTATCTCTAATGGATGGAGCTGATGCGTTTCTACTTGTTCATGAAGTACATCTAAAAACGCCTCAACATTATCAAAAACTCCTGAAACGATAACATAAACAATATTTTCGGTTTTTTTTAATTGTGCCATTCCTTCCAGCCCTTGCTCTCGAGCATATTTTAGAACAACTTCTTTTAAAAAATTTTTTGGTATTTGCGCATTAAACGTGATGACTAAAGTTTGACGCATTGCTTCTCCTTTTTTTGCTTCGGATCAAAAAATACCAAAGTTTATCTAACTTTGTCAAAAGTTATCTTACAAGATCATCAAATATGATAGGATAATAAAAAGTTAAATTATCCTTGATCATTTGGAAAAAACAATTATGAGTAACAAAAATTATCGCTTGCGCTTTGCACCAGCGCCAACAGGCATGATGCACTTAGGCAATGTGCGCACAGCACTTATGAACTTTTTATTTGCCAAACAAAACAATGCTGCTTTTGTGCTTCGCGTAGAAGATACCGACCCATCACGAAACTTTGACCCACAAGCAAAACAAATTATGGCTGATCTGGCATGGCTCGGCATCACCTTTGACGAAGGACCATTTTTTCAGTCACAGCGCACAGAAACTTATAAAGAAAAATTAGAGCAATTAATCAAAAGCAATCACGTGTACCGCTGTTTTTGTTCAGAAGATGAACTTAACAAAAAACGTGTACGCCAACGCGCACTGCGCACGGCACCACGCTACGATCGTGCATGCGCCAAACTTTCTGATGGTGAAATAAAAAAACGCCTTGAAAATAATGATTCTTTTATCTGGCGCCTCAAACTTGATCATGACAAAACAATAACCATTAGCGACCTTGCACGTGATAACATTGTTTTTGAATGCAAAAATTTTTCAGACTTTCCCCTCACACGTTCTGATGGCACGTTCACTTTTATGTTTGCCAACTGCATCGACGACATCACTATGAACATCACGCATGTTTTTAGAGGTGAAGATCATTTGAGCAACACTGCAGGGCAAGCAGCATTGTTTGAAATCTTCAATCAACCATTGCCAACATTCTGGCATATGCCAATTTTGTGCAACATTGATGGCAAAAAACTTTCTAAGCGTGATTTTGGTTTTTCGTTAGTAGATTTAAAAAAAGAAGGTTATCTGCCAGAGGCACTGGTCAATTATCTTGCAATGACCGGCACATCGTTTAGTCACAAACTCAAAACTCTCGAACAATTAACCGGTGAATACAACTTTACCAACATTCACGGTAGCGGTCAGATTAAATATGACCCACAACAACTTATACTTCTTAACAAAAAATGGATTCAACATCTTGATAATGATGATTTAGCAACGCGATGCTCAAGTTATCTTAAAGAAGAAATTGAAAAAGCTAATCTTTCACAAGAACGCCTCGCTCACTTATTATCATTTGCAAAAAGTGAAATGAGCAGACTCGCTGATTGCAAAAAAGCACTTGCGCCAATTATTAACATCCCAAACATTTCAGCAGAACTTTTTATTGAACATGTTTCTGCCGACACGCTTGCTATAATTATTCCTATCATAAAAGCACACATGAATACTCTTGATAATCCTAATGCGTTTGTAAAAGCGATTAAACATGCAGCGTATGAAAGTGACATAAAATTACGACAGTTATTCTACTTTCTTCGTCTTGCCTTGATGGGCAACGTACAAGGATACGGTATATTTGAATTGATCAGCATGCTTGGCAAGCAAGAAAGTACCGAACGACTCAATCGTGCGATTGCGCTGGTAACAAGCGGTTAGCTTTTTGTTCAAACGCTTGCACAAAACCTTGTTGTTGATAAAATTTCATAAGCGTACAAAACTCATCGTTCATCGCTGGAGCTACAAAAAATTCAAGCAATCCTTTTTCAGCATTAAGTGTTCGTATAAACACGAGATTATCGAAACTTTTTAACGTTGCGCTAACAAACCATGTTGTTGAACGAACAACAATTGCTTGATAATAAACTGAAGATAATGACATGTTATCCTTATGTAAAACAAAATGTAAAACAAAAAAACTATCTTTTATTTGTCACAACAAGTAAAGAAGGTTATTATTAAAGCATATTTATTTTTTTAACATTATACCAAAAGGACGATTTATGTCAGCCGCACAAGCCAATAAAGTTGGCCTTGCAACTGCAACAATTATCGGCATTAATGCCATGATTGGTTCTGGAATTTTTACTGCTCCTGCTACAATTGCCACAAACATTGGCCCCGCAGGAATAGTTGCTTATATTTTTGTGGTTGTAGCTGTCTGGTTTATGGCGCTTTCATTATCTCGTCTTGCAATGTTGTATCCACAAGAAGGATCATTTTACACCTACACAAAACCATGGGCTGGTCACGTTGGTGGCTTAATCGCCGGAGGATTTTACCTTGTTGGCCTCATTGTTGCAATGGGTTTATTATCTCGCGTTGCGGGTAACTACTTGCATCACGTTATTCCATCACTCAGCGTACACACATTAGGATTATTCACCTTGCTCAGCATTGTTGTACTTAATCTTTTTGGTGTTGCTTTGTCGCAACTTGGGCAACATATTTTAATTGTAACGACATTGTTCCCATTAGTTGCAACAACTATTTTATGCTTTTTTTATGCTGATCTAAGCAACTTAACACCATTTGCACCGTACGGATTTACTAACGTGTTTAAAGCAACGCGTATAGTAATTTTTGGATTTTTTGGTTTTGAGTCAGCAGCATCACTATTTTCTGTAGTAAAAAATCCCGCAAAAAATGTACCTCGCGCACTTACTTACTCAATTTTAGTTGTAGGTACTGTGTACACCTTGTTTATCACATCAATTATTTCGTCAGTTCCTATGGAACTTTTTGCAAACCCTGAAACACCTTTGTCAGAAATTATTGCACATTTAATTCCAGAAAATACCTGGATTATTAACATGATTCATTTTGCAATATTATCAGCAATTATTGGCACTGTTCACTCGATGGT
The DNA here is from genome assembly GCA_030626185.1 of bacterium. Lineage (GTDB taxonomy): Bacteria > Babelota > Babeliae > Babelales > Vermiphilaceae > DAOUPL01. Next base: position 3,778 of record DAOUPL010000001.1, read on the forward strand.
GTGGGGCTCAAGTATGTTTTTACTTGATCTTGCAAAAAAAGCAAACAACAACGCTAAACAATACGCATCAAACATGCCTAAGCGAGCTCATCAATGTGCTGTGCTAACGGTTGGAGCTGGTATCTATTTAGCATTTGATAGCATTGATAATTTATCATTATTCTTTTTCATCACAGCAGCATGCATAGTTTCTGCTTATATTCTTTCGATGATGACCTTGTTATTTGATAAAAAAGAATGGCAAACTTTTGGTATAGTTAAAACACTTTTGGGGATTTCAACAGGGCTCATGATCTTATACTTTTCAATTGAAGGTTTAGTCATTGAAGTAATAAGTATGCTGAGCAATTGACGCGCAACTAACGAGCGTGCTATATCTGTAGCAAAATAGAAGGAAACGCATGTTTGAAAAGAACAAGCATTATAAAATGAAATTAAATATTTTTATTATTGCAGGCATCGCATTATTGAGCGGATCAAACACATTGTTTGCTTTGCGTTCAACACTTACGCGACACGATGTTTTTCCGTTGTACAGCACTGTTGATCCAATGGACAAAATGTTAGTGCGCAAACAGAAACTCGAACTTTTTGACGCTGAATGGGCTGACGACAAAGGAGAACGTTTTTTCTTTAGCGCTGCACCATTCGCACAAAACGCCGATCGTGGAAAACCAATGAGCGGCGGTTATTTTTTTGATTTAATGGATGCACTACTTGATCGTGATGAAGATAAAATTGACGATACCGACTTACGTTTTGAACGTTGCACACGTTCTGTTCCATTAATGGATCTTACTGGTCGCACACCAATGATTCCACTGGTGTTTGGTGATCTTCCACAAGGCAGAACACTTGGGCCATTATTGCAAGAAGCACAAAGTGAGTTGTTCCCTGGGCTAATGCCACCAATTAATGATGAAAATGTAATTGACCCATGCGAAGAATTTGGTTATTTTACTTTCTTCTCTAAAAAAGTTGGCAAAGTAAAATATCGCAAACGTGGTATTCGCTTTGATATGAGTTTACGCTTAGGACAAGATTTTGGTTTTAACCTACAAACTGGTGTGGCATCAATTTGCCAAACACGCGTTGAGCCAACCGATTTAACTGATCGCTTAACGATTAGCAATGACCGTCTTGACTCTAATGGCACTTTTAACGGTCTCAAGCCTAATGACGTACAAGACTTTTTGATGGAACGTCTTGATTGCATAGCACAAGAAATAAAATTTGATCTTGCTGGTTATCAAAAAACTTCGATAGAAGAAGTACGAGCACAACTTTATTGGCGACACATCTTTAACATTGATCCTGACGATTACAAAAAATGGCCCCACTTTTTATTCATCCCGTATCTACAACTTGGTGCAAGTTTCTCGCCAGAAGATCATCGCGATTACAACAAATTTTATAGCCTCGCCTTTGGCAACAACGGTCATCACTCAGTTGGCTTAAATGCTGGTCTTGCAATCGACTTTGCAGAAACTATAGAAATTTCTGGTGAAGTTGGTTACCTTCACTTCTTTGACCAAACAATTGATTGCTTTAGAGTGCCAAACAGTAAACTACAAAACAACATCTTCCCGTTCACTACTTCTGTAGAGCTTGATCCTGGTCATAACTGGCATTTTGCAGGTAAAATTGCTGCTCATCACTTTTTAGACAATCTTTCAATGTTCTTTGAATACATCATGGTAGAACACGCACCAGATGAAATTTGTCTCAAAAAAGCTGATTCTGCGTTTAAACCAGAAGTGTTAGAACGTCAATCAGGTTGGAAGACAAAACTTGCAAACATTGGCTTTAATTATGATATCTCACCAAATATCACGTTAGGCTTCTTGTGGCAGGCACCATTATCACAACGCAACACATACCGTAGCACAACGTTGATGTTCAGTATTAGTGGTACGCTATAAAGAATTCAAAAAATTAGACAAAGAGCTAAAGTAACGCTAAAATAAAGTATAATTACTGTATTAGATTATAAAATCGAAGGATAGGTACATTACCTATGAGCAAAAAGAAAACAAATCTCGAAGTTAATGTTTTTGGCCCCGCAGATCGCGCTTTGCGTCGTCTAAAAAAGCTTTGTGAACGTGAAGGCGTAGTAAGAGACATGAAGCGTCGTGTCTACTTTGAACCAAACACACAAAAGCGTCGCAAACGTTTAGTACGCGCTATTAAACAAAATATGACTCGTATGATTGCTCAAGGACTCATTGCTGTTCCTAAAAATTAATGAAAACTAATCGCGTACAAGATATTAAACGAGCTCAAAAAGAGTCGTTATTGTTTCAGAAACTTTCTGAATTCTTTTTACGCATCAAGCAAGATGAACCAAGCTTGCAAACATTGACACTCAATCGTGTGCGATTATCAAAAGATAAAAGTATGTGTAATGTTTACTTTATCGCTAATGGTGGAATTAAGGCATTTGAAGAAATGCTCAAAACATTAGTTTTGTACAAACCATCAATGCGTTCATCACTCGCAAAATCAACGCATGCACGTTACACGCCACAAATTAAATTTCGCTATGACGAACATGCAGAAGAACAAGAACGCGTTAATGCATTGATTGATCGATTAAAAGACGAAGGTAACTTATAATTACAACACTTTTTTTGTTCACCTCATTTATTATTTTTCTTTGTTGGGGTTCTTTTTTAAATGTTGTAGGTTATCGCCTTATTCGTTCTATTGATCTTGTTTTTTTACGCTCACGCTGTAATGCGTGCAAACAGACACTTACGTGGTACGATCTTATTCCCCTGCTTTCATGGTTATCGTTACGAGGCAAATGTCGTTACTGCAATGTGCCTATTTCTTTTTTGTATCCACTTATTGAGCTACTTACTGCAACAATGCTGACTGCGTTACTTGTTTATGTCCCAGAGGCTTATTTTTTTGCGTACGCGTTATTTTTTTCAGCGCTTATTGTCGTCATTCGTTCTGATTTAGAATCGATGCTTATTTCACGTTTTACGTCGCTCTATCTTGTGCCACTTGGTTGGTTGTTTGCACATCTAAAGATGATTCCATTGTCGTTATGGCAAAGTTTCACCATCTCAATTGGTGCATTTTTCTTTTTAACTGCAATTAGTTGGTTTTTCAATAAAGTAACGGGTAAACAAGGTATGGGCCAAGGAGACATTGATCTTTTTACACTCATTGGTGCGTTTACTGGCGTTGTTGGTTGTTGGTTTACGTTGTTATTTGCTTCGCTCACTGGTAGCGTTATTGGCATAGCTTATCTTTTATATACTAAACAACAAATCAATACCCGTATTCCGTTCGGTCCCTTTTTATCTTTTGGTGCAATGATTTATGTGTTGCACGCACCAACAATTATCAAATTATTGCTTACCAAATGATCTAACCAATCGAAAATATAATCTTTTGCGATGGATTTCATCTCTTCGCCTGTAATCATTCTCTTCTTTTTTTTAGAGCTATTAGAAAAATCACTACATTTTTCATTTTTACAAATTTTTGATTCATAATTTGTAAACGACAATATATATCGTCCTGGTTGCTCACTTGCAACAACCACATTACTCAAACAAATCAAAAGAAATAAAACAAACTTCATACAAATATTCCTTAATCAGCAAAATCACAAAACCATTTAAAGAATTATACAACAATCTTCTTGCGGTTGCGTTCTTATTGCACCATTTCTTCGTAACGTACTTATAATGCTTCCTCTATAACATGAAGACCAATTAAGAAACCTATTTACTGCGCGATAAAGGTCAACTTTATTCCCTGTGCGGCGTGAAATAAATGCTTCATCCGTAGAAGCGTTATTATTTAATAATAACTCTATTAAAAGTGGATAACGATAATGAATCCGAATACAGGAAGCTAAAAGATTAAGACGATACGATCTATATCGAATCTGTCCTAAATTTACATCTGCTCCATGATCTATTAAACATCGAATTAAATCAAATCTCTTTAAATTTAGCGTCACTGAACATGCCAAAAATAATGGAGTTAATTCACAATCTTTTTCGTCATCTTGTATTGTTTCATTTATTTCTGCGTTGTTGTCCAATAATAATTTTACTTTTTCAAGATAACCTTTTGCACAAGCCAACATTAATGGCGAATGTCCAGGACCATTTCTTACTGAAACATCAGCACCATTTTCTAACAACAATCTCACGCTATCAACTGAGCCATACTCACACATTAAGCTTAAAACTGTATCACCAAAACGATTTGACTCATTAATCGTGTCTTTGATTGTGTCATCTTCTTCTAGGAAGTTTTGCAATTCAGCATAATCTCCATAACAACACATTCGCATTAAAAAAGTATTACCGTTCTCATCAATACCATTGTCGCCATCTGTTAATGGAGAAATATTATTTCTGAAATATTCTGGCCATTGTTTTGTCGAGTTTTCATCAAAATCATCTAACGGTATGTATTCATCACTTGCAACAACCACATTACTCAAACAGATCAACAAAAACAAAATAAACTTCACAAAATCACTCCTTAATCAGCAAGATCATCATAAAAGACCATAATCTCGCCATCTTCATTAATCATTAAGATATCAGCGTTGCCATCGTTGTCAATGTCGCCAGCAGCTGCTGCGACAAAACTATTTTTATTTGCATGCGTCATAGAGAGCGTTGATGCCGGTTCTTGTAACTTTCCGGTAAAATGTTGTGTGCCTTCAGCGCCACCAGAAAAACCATACGTGTAATAAAAGTTTTCATCTTTTGTGCCACCTTTATACCCTTCTGGTTTCCAACCTGCACCTTTTTTACCAAACAACGTGGAGGTATACTCACCATTGTCAGCCCAGTAGGCTTTTTGTGCTACATAAATTGCATTTAAGTTCATATACGCTTCAGCCCGTTTTGATTTTGCTAAAAACCGCAAACCATTTGGCACAACCAACATTGCAAGAAACGCAATAATCGCTACAACTACTATTAATTCAATAAGTGTAAAGCCTTTTTTCATCATACTCACATCCTCTTTCTTTTTTGTCAGCATACCGCTAATACAATGCTAATCGTCAAGTTTTAGCTTGCTTTAAAGATGTTTGATAAAAAATATAAAAATCTAAATTGCCTAATTTTAGGTACAATGGTATCTTTTAATCACTCATATAAACACAAAACGCTTTTCCACAGGATTATGATGAAAAAATTATTATTCACACTAGCACTTGCTGTCGCATTACCATTGCACGTGCCAATACAAGCCAAAAACCCACTTGCTCAAGCAAAAGTAGAAAAGCTTGCAAGCAAATGGCCATTGAACACGAAACAAACAGTAATACTTGTAGCCATTGCTGGAATTTTATATTTTGTAAATCCGATAGACTTATTGGTCAAGTTAATTATGGTATTTGGCCTTTTTTTTGTTTTATGGCATTCAGGAGAAATTGCTTCTGCTATAAAAAAACGTGACTTTAAAGAATTATTGCCTAAAATAAAAAAATATGTTGGCAAAAGCATTACTATTACAAAAAGCATGATTGATGGATGGATGAATCAAGGCGAAATTAACGAAATTATTATTTAACCTAACGCCATAAATCATCAATTATCCGCTCTACGCGCACAACATCACTACCACGACGAACAATAACCGGTTTTTGAAGCGTACAATCGACGATTGTTGACGATTGTACGTCTTTCTCCGTGCTTTCTGGATCATCACAAATAACTAAATCAACGCTCTCAAGCAAATCTTTGTCAATCTCATCACACGTTGTAGGAATTGGTTGCTCTGTTTTATTAGCGCTAGTTGAGAACAATGGGCCAACTTGACGCATAACAGACGTCAACTGCTCATGCACCGGTAAGCGTAACGCAATGGCCCCAGAAGAAGACCGCAAAAATGACTCTATTCCCTCTTTGGTAGGCAAAATCACCGTCACTGGCCCTGGCCAAACTTCTTTAAGAAACGCCATAATCTTTGGTTTATCAGCAAAATCAACAAATTGCTCTACATCAGAAAACTTTTCTATAAGAATCAAATATGACTTATTTTTTCTATTTTTCAACATATTCAACTTTTCAAAACCAATGCGATTAGTACGTGCAAAAAGACCAAACACCGTATCTGATGGCGCAATAACGACCTTATTATCACACAAGACATCAATCACTTGGTTAGCTATTTCTGGGGTATACCAATGAATACACGACTCTTTCATCTTTTCTCTTTTGAAAATAAACCTAAAGGTTAACGTTAAATAATTTTTCTTTGACATTTTTGCAAATACCGTTATTATTAATAATAGCAGAGCTATTTAACGAAAAAAAGTAACCACATTTAAAAACTCATACAAGATGGGAATATTATGAATAATACAAATATTGCAAAACGTACTAGCAAAGGTGCTATCGCGCCTGGTGCTAAACAGTACAGCTATAATGACTTAATCAATTTTCTTGATAAAAATTGGCATACTAATGCCAATGACACCTCGCTTGCAGCAGCTAAAGAACTTGATAAAGCCCTTGGCTCTTTATCACAAAAAATAGATAGTATCTTAATTTGTGGAAGCAACGGCAAAAGTTTAACCACTGACTTTGCAGCAAAATTACTCAAAGAAGAAGGATTGCGCGTAGGGACGATGTCTTCACCGCATATTTTGACGTATAACGAACGTATCAGCCTAAACGGCAAAGCAGTTTCTAACAAAACATTTGCTGAAATTGGCAATAAAGTTCTTAACACAGCTGCAACGCTTGATCTTACGCCAAATTCTCTTGACGTATTAGTCATGATGGCGCTTGTGTACTTTACTGATCAAAAAACAGATCTTACTATTTTTGAATACGATGAAACAGTTGCTGCTCATGCTGCAACATTATGTTCACCAAAAATTATCACTGTCACACGTGCAATTGATGACAACATCGATTCACAAAAAACAGTTAACGAAGAATTATTGCAAAAAATGCTTACTTCAGTGACTAAAGAGACAATTGTTGTTTCAGCTGATCAAAGCAAACTTAACTTACAACGCATGCAAGAAATCACTGAATCAAAAGGTGGCAAGTGGGCAATGCCTATCAGAAAACTTGCTGATTTGGTCTATCCATTTGGTCAACTTCATGGTCGTTGTGCAGCGTTGGCTGAACGTACCGCATATTTTTATGTAAATGAATTTGCTGATAAAAAGAAAATTAATCTTGAAATAAGTTTGCTTGCAAAGAAAAAAAGACAACGTGGTCGTCCAACTTTAGAAGCCAAACGTAAACAAGAACTTAACCCTCATCGTACAGTTGAACAATTCTGGCATGAACAAAAAGATGCGTTATCTGGTAAGTTCCAAGTACTTGATAAAGAAAAACCAACAATCTTGCTTGACAGTGCAGACAACGTTGATGCGTTAGAAAACTTATTACTTGGTGTTCGTCTCCTTCATTACCAACGCCCAATTAAAGGCATTGCGTTAATGATTGGTAACAACACTGATTTGCATACGCAAAAGTTCTTTAAGTTATTGCGCTACTTCTTTAAAAAGATGTCAGGACAAATTGTTGTATGCCCAACACCAATCGAACCAGGTACTTCAGCAACAGCAAAATGGGATGCAGCAGCAATCACCAACGAAATAAAAAGCATGAAAATCAAAGCACATTTGGCAAAAGATTTTAATCATGGCTTTGAATATGCAAAAAAACTTGTTGATGATCGCAACGGTCTTGTTATCATTACTGGCTCAAACGAGATGGTAACACATTACTGGAAAAACAAAGGCATTAAAAAAATATAACCGAGTTATTAATCACACATGATTCCAACAGAACTTTATTCAGTCTTTGTTGGCGCTTGTGCAGGAACTTTATATGGGCTTTCCTTTTTATTACAAGGGAAAGCCTTTTTTTCCTCCCAGCGCACTTCATCAAAGATAACACGACTCTTAATCCCATTAATTCGCGTGACAAGCATCACCGTGTTGCTACTTTATCTATTGCGTTCTACGCCATTGCAGCCTATACTAATATTACTTTCGTTTTTAGTATTTTTTTGGATTAATATCCTACTTGCAAAGGCATCATCACATGGAAGGCTTTAGTCTTGCCAGCAAACATAGCTATCAACTATTATCTTTTTTAGGTATTAATCACCCATTGCTATCAGTCAACATGGAAATAATCTTCCATACGTGGATAATTATGGGCATCATGATACTGACGCTTGTTGCTGCACGATTTATTTTGCATTACTCCATTGGTATTGCACGATTTACGGTTGTGCAAAGTGCGCAAACATTTATAAATTTGTGTGATGAATCTCTTGGTGAATTCAATTTTGCTCATGTGACCTTTATCACCACATTATTTTTGTTTATCGCTGGTTGCAATGTGTTACCAGTAATCCCGTGGCTTGAAGAACCAACACGTGATCTCAACACAACGCTTGCACTCGGCATTTTATCATTTTTGTACATCCAAAAAACCGATATTGCAACAAACGGCTTTATCAATTACATAAAAGGGTACTTTTCACCCTTCTTTTTATTGTTTCCACTCAACATTGTGGGCAAAATTGCCTCAATTGTTTCAGTTGCATTTCGTCTTTTTGGTAATATATTTGGTGGATCAATTATCACCACACTCTATTTTACTGGATTATCAAAATCATGGTACTTACAAGTTTTTGGGATTGTAACCGGACTTAATTTATTAATTGTTGGTTTTTTCACCATCTTTGAAGGCATGTTGCAAGCATTTGTGTTTACCATGTTAACGCTGACGTATCTTGCAATGGCTACGCAAAAAGATGGTCGCTAATTATGAAAGTTATTAATCAATGATGTTTATTGCCTACTTTTTGCACTATTTTACTATTGCACTTGCTCTTGGCCTCAATTCATTAGGCGTTGGCATAGCTGAAGGACTCGTTGGCATTGCAGCAATAGATGCAATAAACAAACAACCTCACGCGATGGATGCTATTCGTCGTACTGCGCTCATTGGCATGGCATTAATTGAAACAACCGCAATTATTAGTGTGTTAACCGTGATCATGCTTGTGCTACAAACGCCTGACAGTGATGGTATGTGGTACACGTCATTAACTTCTATAGGTATTATTGCCGCAATTTGCATAAGTGGTTTTGTTATCAGTTTAATCTCAGCAGCACCGATACAATCAGCATGCAACACAATAGCACGACAACCATTTATGGCACAAAAAATATTAACGTTCATGATTATGACGCTTGCGATCATTCAAACACCAATCATTATCAATTTTGTACTCATGGTAATCATGTACAACAATGCGCTACAAAGTACTTGCTTAGCAGAAAGTTTACGATTAATCTCAACTGGCATAAGTGTTGGCTTTGGTTGCATCGGCCCAGTAATTGGCATGAGCATCTTTGCAAAAACTGCATGCAAAAGTATTGGCATTAATCCACGTGCTTACAACAAAATTTTTGCATTTACACTTATTAGCCAAGCAATTATAGAAACTCCCGTAATTTTTGCTATTTTAGTCAGCGTTGTGCAACTATTTGTAATTCCAACACTTACTGATAGCGAACTTCTTCGTGGCGTAGCATTACTCGCTGGTAGCATCGCCATCGGCATTGGCACGTTTGGCACTGGCATCTCTTCTGGCAAAACAGCCGCAGCGGCCTGCACGCAACTTGCAGAAAATCCTAAACAAAGTTCACAAGTTTCTCGCACAAGCCTCATCGCACAAGGACTTATTGAGACGACCGCAATTTATAGTATTTTGCTCGCGCTTATCTTAACCTTTTTGTTCTAAACAAAAACTTGTTATAACTAAATAAACGGTAACAAACGCATAAAAAAGAGGAGTGTATACCGTGCACAAGTTGTACAATAATGTTCTTGATGCCATTGGCAACACACCATGCGTTAACGTAACGTTTAATGATACGCACTTTTATGCAAAATTAGAATACCTCAATCCTGGTGGCAGCATAAAAGATCGTTCAGCGCTGTATCTTATCGAACATGCTGAAAAAAACGGTTTACTCAAGCCCGGTTACACAATCATCGATGCATCGTCAGGAAACCACGGCATTGCGTTGGCCATGATTGGTGCAATAAAAAACTATCCGGTGATCATTACCGTTTCAGAAAAGATAAGTAAAGAAAAGCATGACGCAATAAAAGCGTACGGAGCACAAACAATTATGTGCCCTGCAACAACTTTTTTAGAAGATGAACTAAGTTACCATAGTCAAGCAAAAAAACTACACGAACAAGATCCTCATTCGTTTATGCCCAATCAATACTTTAATCAAGTCAACGCTCAAGGCCATTATTATTCACTCGGGCCAGAATTGTGGAAACAAAGTAATGGAAAAATCACGCATCTTATCGCTGCAGCTGGCACTGGTGGCACCATAAGTGGCGCAGGAAAGTTTTTAAAAGAACAAAATTCAGAAATACAAGTTATCGCCGTTGATGCACAAAACTCATATCGCTCAACAAACGGAAACCCACAACCATACCACGTTGAAGGTATGGGTGTGGATTTTGTTTCACCAGTTTTAAATCACAACGTGATCGATAAATTTATTGCGGTAAACGATGATGACGCGTTTGCTATAATGCATTTACTCAGTAAACAACACGGTATTCTTGCCGGTCCGTCTAGCGGTGCTGTCGCACACGCCGCTCATGAATTTTGCAAAAATCACCAACCAGAATGTATGGTTGCTATTTTTGGTGATTCGGGGCGTGCGTACTTGAGCAAGTGCTAACTTGTATAACTTGGTTGCGTTGTTCGTTGACCACCACCAAGGCCTGATGTTGTTTGTATATCACCTGGAAAAACAGTTTGTAAAATACCGGTAATAACATTATGGCCATCACTTCTTTCTACAGACTTTCCAAATTTATTACCCTTAATCCATTCTAATTGCTTATCTTTTGATAATCGTTTAGGATAACCGTCTAAAAACTTTCTTTGTGCTTTAGTTAATGAATCTGATATCAAAGCACGCTCTATTTCTTCATAAGAAAATATTTGTTTTTTAATTGGAATAGAAAAATTAAGATACTTCGGAGAACCTTTAAACAAATTTGCTAAGCCTGTTACAATATTTATTAGCGCATTTGTTTCATTCACTCTTGCGCCAGTACGGCCTTGTTTGTGTTGAGCACTTTCTGTAACTTCTTTTTTTATAACTTGTAATTGACTACCAGTTAACTCTAAACCAGAATCTTTCAATTGTTGATTGTTATTAATCTGATCAAGCAAATTATTCGAAAATTCTCCATCATTACATTCATAATTTTCTTTTACGAACGGCTTTGCCAACTCCTTAAGATGGTAATTTTCAAAACCCAATTGGAATGCGGTTACAACATTTTCCATTTTTTGTCGCGTACCTTGTGATAACAAGTTTTCATATTGCTGTATTGCAGATTTTATTTCAACATCTTTAAGCTTTTCTGCTTTTTCACATTGCTGTTCTGCAGATACTATTTGCCAATCCAAGCTTTCTCCTTGCTTTATAGAGTTTGCAAGTTGCTGTTTTGTAGATTTTATTTCAATAGGATTAAGCTTTTCTGCTCTATCATTTTGTAACTTTAAACCTGTTCCTTGATCTTCAGCGTTAGTAAGGTTTTGCTGCGCACTCCCCAACTCAACAATACTTCTTTCCTTATTTAGCCAATACGCACTTAAAGCAAAAAATTCAAGTTCTGTAACCATATCTGAATAAAATTTTAAGATATTTAATGAATCATCATAATCGGGAAGACATTTTTTTTCTTGATATTTTTTAGAAAATGAGTCGACCACTTCTTTAAAAATAGGTCTTCTGTAACCCCAAAGACCTGATTGAATTTCTTCAATTTGAGCTTTTTGTATTGCTGAATTAAGTTGCAACTTTGCGCTTTCTAGATTTACTTCTTGAGTTTTATAGTCACCCTTTGCCCAAGATACAAAATAGCCTCCAGCAACTGCACTCAAAACACTTACGGTCAATTCAAAACCATACTTAATAACAAGTGGTTGAATTGCTGACCATAAATTGCCATTATTTTCATCAGGGTGTTCTTCAGCACATCTTACAAAATTTGATGAAGCCAACAGAACGCTCAAAACAAGAGAACTAAAAAATGATAACTTTTTCTTTTGTGCAAACATAGGAACCTCTATAATTTAAAATTCGAATTTACTGAATAAATCATCAAGCTCTTCTTCTTTTTGTTCATCACGCTCTTTGCCTTTTATAATTCTGCGCAACAAGCTTCTAATTGAATCTTTTTTCTTTTTAACAATAAACACTGCTGACGTAATTACTGAAGCAGCCAAAATACTTTTACCAGAAGTTGTTGCTAGCAAAAAATTATACCATGAAAAACTATCTAAATACTGTTGCTGTACAATGCTTGGAATCTCTAATGGCCAGATTGCTATTTCATAAAAACGTTTAAATAAAGTATTTTCTTCGTTTTCAATTTTTTCTTTTTTACGATCTTCTTTTTCATTGTTTACCATTTTTGTGAGCTCTTTAATCTCAACTTCTTTAGCATGGTAATATAATTTTTTCTCTTCTAATCTTTCTAAAAAAGCAAGTTCAAAAAACAATGCATTTTCTATTTCTTCTTTATCATTACTACTTTTAGCTTTTTGCCAATCGTTAAACAAACGCAAAGCTTTATTACCAGAAATTTTCGCTATCGAAATTTCTTCTTCACCACTAATCAAAACTCTCTGTACATCGATTAAATGCTTAGAACACATAGAAAGATAGCTTCTGAGTACTTCAATCTCTACAACACCATCTTTGGCATGCTTGCCTCCCAGTAAATTTGGTATACCAAGATTCTCTAATTGATTTTTCAAATCTTCTTGCGTGTCTAGGTGAAAAGAATCTTGTGCTAATTGCGAAGCATTGTACACAATCTGTGCTCGTTGAGAAAGCTGATTAGCAAGTGCATCTATTTGTTGCCCAATGTGATGAAGCGTACCATCCACTCCTAAATCATTTTTAGTCCAATTAACAGTTGCTATTTCTAGAATGTTATTTCGCGTCCAAAGTGATGAATCACTTTTAAAATCATCATGATGCATACGCTCACATAAAACTATGTTACTAAACGCCAAAAATCCACACATCACCAACACCGTCAGTAACGTATTCTTCTTTTTTTGTGCTTGTTTATTCATGTTAAAAAAAATCATAATTATTTTCTTATCGCTTGTTCTAAAGTTTTTGCTAAAACATAAGATGATTGCGGTACAACATTAACCAATTGCCCAACTTTGGGCAATGTTAACATTCCAAATTGTACCTTTTTCCACGCTTTTTGTAAACGTTCTATTGGTAATAAAAATGAATCTGTGCCAAATGCGAACGTTGCCCAATGCATTGGCACAAACAATTGTGCTTGTAAATCAATGAATGCATCAACTGCCTGACGTGCATCCATATGCGTGTGTTGCATGCGATCATGCGGCTCGCAAGGCCCGATTGGCAACAACGCGCAATCAATTTCGGTAAACTTTTGTGAAATTACTTTAAAATGTGAATCATACGCTGTGTCACCAGCAAAATAAATAGTTACATCTTTTGATTGAATCATCCAACTACCCCACAACGATAGATTCTTATCAAACAACCACCGTTGTGACCAATGATCAGCGGGTAAAAACGTACACGTTACTGGGCCGGTGTTACCTTGCAGCGTAAATGATTGCCACCACGTGTGCTCATGCGCGTGTGCAAACCCACGACGATCAAACCAACGTTTATCGCCATGCGGTACTAAATACCTTGTATTTTTATTTTTTTTGTTTAACGCATGTAACGTTGTGGCGTCCATGTGATCAGGATGATTATGCGATAACAACACCGCATCAACTTGTGGTAAATCATTTGCAGAAATAGTTGGTAACAATAATCGTGGAAAAAACCATGATGGAGAACCAAAAATAGGATCAGTCAAAATAGTAACGCCATCAATACACAACAAAAATGTTGCATGACCAACCCACATAATTGTTGCATCACCAAAACTATTAAACGCTGGTGTTGGCAAACACCAATCACTCACATGTTGCTCATGCGAAGATGATGCGCGTAACGACTGAATAAATGACGGTAATGTTTGAAATAACAACGATTCAGGTTGGCGCCCACTTGGAACACCAAATCTGCCTTTACGAATTATTGGCTTATGCCAACGCGTATCAATTTTATTCATCAATCACAAAGTAAGTAAAAATAACCCCTACCCAGACAGAAAGTCATAGATAGGGGAAATGGAGGTTATGTTGAAATAGTACTTGGTTTTGCGCAGAAAATCAAACTTTTTTACGTAAAGTTTTTTTATCGACTTTTCGTGTTGCCGTCAATGGTAACGATTGCGCGCTGCAAATAAATTGTTTCGGCATTTTATAGATTGCTAAATATTTTTTACACAATTCACGCAACTCGCTCACCACGTCATCATGATCTTGTTCTTGACGCAATTGCACAAACGCAATAACGAGTTGCCCAACATTGTCGTCATCTTTACCCACAACGCCAGCAAAAATAACATTTTTATGCATTAACAAAACGTTTTCTATTTCAGCCGGATAGACGTTAAAACCTTTATGAATAATCAAATCTTTTTCTCGTCCAGCGATTACTAATTTTTTATCAGCACGCATGTAGACAATATCGCCAGTATCTAACCAGCCATCTTGTAACACTTTTTCTGTCGCTTGCGGTGCGTTGTAATACCCTTTCATGATATTCTTTCCACGCAACCACAAAAGACCTTTTTGTCCTTGTGCAACCGTGTTACCTTGTTCATCAACAATTTTATATTCAATTCCCTGCAATAATTTACCAATTGTTCCTGTCGGCATAATTTCATCATCAAGATCAACCGTTACAAACGGTGAAGCTTCGGTTAGCCCATAGCCACCACAAATTTTGCGACGATAAATTTGACTAAACCCAGCACGAATTTTATCAGGCAATAAATCGCCACCAGAAACAAAATAACGTACGTCGTCAAACTTTATGGTACCCAACAAACAAAACAAACCGTACAACGCCGGCACTCCAATAACAACTGTTGGTTTATGCGCAAGTGCTGCAATAATTTTACGACGATCAATCTTTTGCACCAAAATTACCGTTGCACCCAAAAACAACGCCCCCCAGACACAAACATTTTGTGCAAAACTATGAAATAATGGCAACACACCAAAAATACGCTCAACGCCACAAAGCTCAAAGCGTGCGAGCCCTTGGGCAAGATTGATCATAATGTTTTTTGAAGTCAGCATAACCCCTTTTGGCACGCCAGTTGTGCCCGACGTGTAAAGAAGCGCGGCAACTTCATCAGCATCACGCAACGCAACTAGTTTTTTGTACGCAGCTTGCGCATCACAACCGTCACCATTATCAACAACTTCACTTACCGCCACTACCGGGCATGAAACATCAGTAAAATACTTTTTTGATACATCATCACACACAATAACTTTTGGTTGTGCATCATCAACAATATGCGCGAGTTCATGCTCATGCAAAAACGTATTGGCTGGCACCACAATCGCACCACGTTGTAAAATTGCGCAATAAACTGCATAAAATTCTGGGCAATTACCGATCATCATCAACACACGATCACCAACCACAACATTGTGTTTTTCTAGCACACGCTCAACCGCACACGATTGCTGATACAATTGATTAAACGTTATTTTTTTATCTTCATAAATCAATGCTGTTTGCTCACCGTATAACATCGCTGCACGCGGCAGCAACGCGCCGATAAACATAATTTTATTGTTATGTTTTATCTCGCACATCCACTGCGTAAAGCGTTTTTGTTCATTCACCATAAAATCCTCACCAAAAATATTTCTTAGGCTATTAAGTTCTTCACAAGTATAACGCAACACGTTACACTTTATTTAAGTTTTTACACACAAAGGATTTTTATGCACAAATTATCAATGTTTGCGTTAAGCGGATTGTTATTTGTAGGAAGTTGTTTTGCAAGTCAAGAAATAAACATTACGAATCTTGATAAATATAAAATCCTTAAAGCACTTTTTTACGTAGCGAAACCAAAAGAATTCAACTCTCTACAACAATACAATTCAAAGCATGAATTAACTAATGACCTCATAGATAACCTTGTAAGACAAAATGGCGGAAGATGGGATTTTTATTGCATTGCTGGAAGATCTTTAGGAATTGATATCAATGGCGATTCTTTTAATCCATGGTTTTTTGATCGCTATAACGGTACAGGAACTGCTCAACAAGTTATTGACAACCTACAAACATAATTTCTCATGCGTAATACAATAAATATTTATAAAAATGACCGTGATAATTATATTTAATTACCATGGTCATTTTAGCAATTTCATTTCAACCAAACGGCGTTTCACTTGTTTCAATGGTATATTGATCATTTTCATGTTTGATCATGACGTATTGTGGCATTGTTTTACAAACCTTGTCTCGCCAAAAACCTAGTATTTTTACAAGTTCTTTTTGATGGATCTTTAATTTTGTAGGCACTTTTTCTTCAGAATATTCATCTTCTAAAAAAACATAGTCGCCTTCTTTTTCTAAAAAAACGGTATTACCACCAACGCATTCTGTGGTAGGGTTTAAAATCCACTCTTTAAAAGATGATCCTAAACACCCTTCGTTATCAGTAAGAAAAATTCCAAGAGTATCCATTTCGATAGAGCTTCCTCCATCATAAAAGTAAGAATTTCCTGTATAGCGTAATTTAACGTAATTCATCTTTTTATTACCTTTTCTATAATGGGATAAAGTGTTTTTAAATGTCCTTTTTTAGTAAAAATCATGCCGATCTCTATATTATTTTTACTAAAACCTCTTGCTAAGTAGTTGCCATTAGAAAGTTCTTTAGCTTTACTGCTTTTGCTTAAAAAGTCTTTATAGGCTTCACAAAATATCCCCATTACTTGTTCCCATGTCAAGTTTGATGGAAAAAAAGTTGCCCCTTTTTTTATTATTTTTCCATTATAAACAAGGTCAACTTGATAAACACCATTTTTTAATATTCTTTTATTTATAAATTTAATTATTCCGCTTTTTTCAATTTCTTGTAAGTAATCTAAATGCCATCCTCCTAGACGTGATATTCCATTTTTATTTGATTTAAGATGTATACCAAAAAAATGTTCAAAGTTAAATTTAATAAATTTATTTTTAAATTCAGCGAATCCTTTTAGTTTTCCATTAAACATATCTTTAAGTTTTGCAATTTGTGGGGCAAGTTTATCCATAAATTGTTTTTGAAAAACCTCAAAAGTTGGGCGACAAACTTCAGCAGCTTTCTTTGCTACAGAACCAATTTGTCTCGCTTTTTCACGATAGTGCATTGTAACACCTTCTGCTGTTGCAACAGCATATTCAACTGCTGGATCCGTCATAAGGGATTCAACAATAGAATTCAGTAATGGTTTCATACGAGAACATAATTTAAAGCCAAGATCAAAAGCTTTGCCAATTAACACCCATTCAACAGCAAAAGCTGTAGAATTTTTTGCAATGTTACGATTGGATGTTGCAGCTAGTTGTACAGCACAAGAGTCAAACATAAACTTGCACTGACCATAAAGTTCTTGTGAATATTTAAGTGTTCCAGGGTAATCACCCGTTAGCATTAAAAGGTCAAATTTCACTCGAATGCCAACTACTTTGCCAATAGCTAAAAGTAAACTTCCAGCTCCGTGGCAAAAATTTTGTGTTGTTTCTATTGGATGTCGAACCACATTACCAATAAATGCTCCTGTATTGTAAATACCTTCCTTAATTCCTTCAGCAACACCTTTTGCTATTTCTAATGCTTCGTGACAAAAAGTTACCCATTTATTTGCAATCTCTTTTTCATGACGAACATTCGCTTCTATACCAATTGCAGCACCATGGCCGACAGCATCAAGAAAAAATTGGCAATCAGGAGCTTGTTGATAAACATCTACAAGCTCTGATGCCTGTGAAAGTTGATTAACAAATTTTTTGTGAAGATTATATTCTGACGTATCGTTAAACTTGTGAGTAATTTGTTGTTTTGTAATATCGTACGATTGTGCAAATTCAATAACGTGATTATCAATCGGTATCGATCGTACTGCTTGCTTTTTTTGTTGCAGCTCATCGTAAAATTGATTAGCGCGCCCTTGTAAGCCCTTGGTATAACCACCAAAAAATCTTCCTAATAATTTAAAAACACTGCCTTTATTACAAAATTTTTTATGTAGAGCAATAATAGCTTCTTCGTAACCTGGCAATGTTTTTGCGTACTCTACAAATTCATCCGACATAAATTGACTATCTTCTTCAAAAACATCTTTTTCTGAATATTTATAACAAGTAAAATACTCTTTAAGTTGTGAAGCAGAAAGTTTAGAAAGATCTATTTGACGAGAATACGTTACTCGTGGGGATTTGTGCGTACGCATGCCTGATCGGAAATCAGAAAAATTGTTATGATAATTGTGTGTATTGGCTTGATTAAGTGTTATAGAAAGATCTGGAGAAGAGTTTAATAAAGCACTACAAATAAACAGCAAAAACATGATTATTTTATATTTTTTCTCTTTCTTTTCCATAGCGCTATCGTAGTACAAGAAATAGGTGTTTACAAACTTGTATTAACAACAATAAAGTAGTTTTCACTAAAGGCAAAACTAATTACTTTGCTGTAACATACTTTGGCATAAGATTAAACTATTAAGTTATTCACAAGTATCATGTAACACGTTACACTTTATTTAAGTTTTCAAACAAAAAGGACAAAAATGAACCAATTATCAATACTTGCATTAAGTGGATTATTAGTTGTAGGAAACACAACCATCACCGATACTAATAAAACCCATACACCCAAAGGTGCAAATTTAGAAAAAATATTACAAGCATTTAAACATAAAGGATCACACGTGAAAAAAGAATTTCCTGGAATATTAATTTGTATCGAAGGGATTGATGGTTCGGGCAAAAGCACGCTAGCGCAAGAGCTAAAAAAAGAACTACAAAAAGAGCACGTTGTCACACTGACCAAAGAACCAGGCGGTACACCTTTTGGCCAACGCATTAGAAGCATTACACAAAACAAAGACATTCCACTATCGCAAAAAGCAGAATACTTACTATTCGCTGCTGATCGCGCTCATCACATCGACACCGTTGTACGCCCAGCACTGCAAAAAGGCAATATTGTCATTTCTGATCGCATGATTGATTCTTCTGTTGCGTACCAAGGTTATGGACGCCGAACTTCAATTGAACCGATAAACGCGATTAATAAATGGACACTTGGCGATGTATGGCCAAAAATTACCTTATTTGTTGATGTACCACTTGACGTTGCGATAGAACGCATCACTAAGCGTGCTGATAAAAAAACTCGATATGAAACTGAAAAAAAAGAATTTATGCAACGAGTACGTGATGGCTTTTATGCTATCTACAAAACACGCGATGATGTGTATACTATTGATGGAACCCAAGAGATACACGACGTTGTAAAAGACGCCTTAACCGTTATAAAAAAACATGGCTTTTAGCACTATTCATAAAGTTGACCGCGTACGTCACCTAAGTAAAAAAGTAAATCTTACACCAGCTAACATTATTGTTGGCTCTACAGAATCAACAACTAATCAAGCAATTACTATCTTGCAACAAGATCTTTGCCTTGATGGTGGATGCTTGCAGTGCATTACGTGCACACAAATAACAAACACACGCCAACATCATGCACTTTTTTGGTTATCACCTGAACGTCGTTACACAAAAGATCACATTACAGAAATTCGTCGTCATGTGAGTTTTGAGCGTACATCGCGTGATGATTTTTATATTATTTTACAACACGCAGAACGTTTATCACCTGTTTGTTGTAATGCGTTACTCAAACTTCTTGAAGAACCCCCACCACGTTATCATTTTTATTTATTAACAACAAAACTTAAACCATTGTTAGCAACGTTACGATCACGTTGTAATATTTTGTACCTCAATGCTGAAAGCGATGTTGATCACGAAGAACTAATAGAGTTCATGACACACAAAAAACCCTGCACTCCACATCAATTTGCACGTTTTTTAACTGAACAAACGCCACCCAATCAAGATGCCTCATCTATTTTGGCAAGCATTTCTACTGCATGGGCAGAACAACATCAAAATGCACTACGTCACAATCAATACGATCACGCTCAACAGATAAAAAAAATACTTACCATTATTAACCAACATACGCTTTTGTTGCCTATGCCTGGCAGTGATAAATTGTTTTGGCGTAATCTTTTTTTACAAATCAATCAAAAAAACATTTTCTGATCGAGCACAAGCGCGTATACTACTTATATAATCGTATAATTAATTTTGTGATAAATTGCTATGGCACAAGCGTTAAAAAAACTACTTAACAACTATCTATACCAAGATAATTGGCGTACTTATCTTTTGGATAAGTGGCCCACCATTGTTGGTAGTTTACACACAAAAGTACATATTCAACAAATTACAAAAAACAACACACTTGTTTTAGCTGTTATTGATTCATGTTGGCTACAAGAACTTTATTTACTCTCTGCAACGCTACTCAAAACAATTAATAACGCGCTCGAAGAACCACACGTTAAAAAATTACATTTTCGTCTCGCTGGTACCGCAAAAACAAACTATCGCATACACAAAAAAAAGAACGCGCCAACGCATACAGCAACTATTTCTTTACACAAACGCGAAGAACATGCGTTAAACACAATTGATGATGAAGAACTAAAAAAACTGCTTCGTTTATTTTGTATTCGATGCCATAAGGAACGCAAACGATGATCAATTATTTACTTACACTGCTACTCAGTTGTTTTTTTTGCAATCAAAGTACATGCACAATAGAACAAACAAACCCAAACTATTTTTGGGGAAATTATTTGTTATCCGGTAGCAACATTGATCTTGCACAAGATTGGCTTGATATCGCCTTACAAAAATCACCTTCTATTCAGACAATAAAACTTTATCTTCCATTTTTGTTGAAAACAGAAAAACATCATAAGATTCAAGAACTTTACCACAAACATGGCAAAGAATTAGCACAAGACAAACAAGCACAGCAAATTTTTGCACAAAGCTTTATGCAAACAGATAAACACGATCAAGCACACGATATTTTAACTAATTTATACAAACTTCACCCTGATGATGCGCAAATAGCATTTCAAGCAGCGCAAATTTTTGCAAAAAAAGAACAATACGCTCAAGCGCTTGAGTGCCTTGAGCGTTTAGCAACACTAAACAGATCAAAACTGCATCCACTCATGCAGCACATCGCGCAAACATCACGCATACAACTACTTATTAAACTTGATCGTGTAGACGATGCATGCAATCAACTAGAAAAAATTATTCCCAACAGCCCACAAAAACAATTGTGGTTTTCTTTATTGCACGCATGCAGCAAAAAAACTTCACCCGATAAAATTATTAAACATTTCGAAACTATTAATAAACAAATTGGCGAAACGCCATGGGGGCTCTTTTATCTTGCTGATCTTTATTACCAACACAAAAATAAATCATTCTCAACGCGCTACTTTGATCGTGCATTACAGCTCAGCGACAATATGGCAGTTAAGTTATTAATGCTTGCTCATCGCGCAACATTGTATGTACGTGACAATAACGCAAAAGAATTAAAAAAGGTTATCAGTAACGGACTAAAAATGAAAGCGGACTATCCACCACTATTGCATGCAGCAGCTCATTACTACACCACTCATGAAAAAAACATTGGATATGCACAACAACTTATTAATAAAGCGTTGCAACATGACAAAGAAAACCCTGATTATCTTTTGATGCACGCATACGTACTGTACAAACAAAAAAAATACAACAAAGCTGATCATCTACTTGAACAACTACAAACAAAACTGAACAATAATGCCCTGCTGCTTATTCGTCTTGCACAAACAAAATACAAGCTTGGCAATACGAAACATGCAAAAGATCTTATTGCACGCGCAGAAGAGCACGTAGAACATCATAACGAACAACAACTTATTACCACGTTGCGCAATAAATGGCAGAAGTAAAAAAAAAGACCATTGCCTTTGTTGCTGGTTATTCTGCAGGACACATCTTACCCTGCATAGCACTGCACAAACAAAAATATCACAATAAAAACGTACTTTTTTTTACTACAACAAATAAACTTGATACACAATTGTTAAAAAAACAATCATCGTTTATCAACGTATTTATTCCATTGCATCGCAAATCACGCATGCGTATTCATCATTATTTTTTATTGCTATGGCACCTAATGTGCGCAACGATTAAAAGTGTATATTATTTGCACAAACACAAATCAGAACGCATAATCACAACTGGCAGCTTTATCGCATTACCTATTTGTTACGCTGCACGATTATTACGCATACCAATCGACGTGTATGAACTTAACGCACACCCAGGGCGAACCAACAAACACATCGCATTTTTTGCAACAAATGTTTTTGTTTGTTTTAAACGCACACAGCAACAATTGTTACCGTTAAAAACAACGCTTATTAATTATCCCCAAACCATTTATCCAATAAAAAAACAAAACAAAACTTCTGATAAACCTACAATTTTAGTTCTTGGTGGGTCACAAGGATCAACGTCGTTAAACAGTATTATTTGTAAGTTGCTGGCAAGCAATACCGAACTACAAAACAACGTATACTGGATTCATCAAACCGGAGATGGTGAATATCAAAAAATTAGCAATTGGTACAAAAAACAAAAAATTAATTGCACCGTCATGCCCTTTGCTGATGATCTTACTCCCTACATCGCACAAGCTGATTTGGTTATTTGTCGCGCTGGTGCCGGCACACTTTTTTCACTTATTGCGTACAACAAACCATGTATCACTATTCCACTAAGCACTGTGGCCGAAAATCATCAATTACTTAATGCAGAAGAACTTACAAAAAAACATCATAACCTCATAACCATTCTTGAGCAACAGATGCTCATACAAAACAAAGCTGAACTTTATAACCAAATAAAAAAAAAAATACAAGTTACACCAAAATAGTAATTGCTTGATCACGGCGCTTACGACGTGGGCGTTTGCCCGTAAAGGGATCTATCGTCAGCTCTTGCAATGCGTGATCGTACACAAACTTCTTTTTTTTATGCAGAATCTTTTTCGTCACGGCCAACCATAACGGAAACGCAACATCCACTGGATACACGTCCTCACCCAACGGTCGATTATCATCACAACCTAACCAAATTCCCGTTGTGTACGATGGAGTTGCACCAACAAACCAGCATGTTCGTGAATCGTTTGTTGTTCCTGTTTTTGCAATAGCATCAATTTCATCCGACCAATAAGCGTTACTTTGTTCACTGCAATGCTGCATGCCAAGTGTTAACACTTTAGTAACTTGATCAGCAACAGAACGTTTAATCACTCGTTCTTTACGTTGTGTGTGTTGCCAAACAATTGTACCGTTACCATCTTTTATCCATTCAACAATGTATGGCTCAACATAAACGCCGTTATGCGCAAAAATATTAAACATCCCCACAACGTCATGCAACGTCATGTCGACACAACCAAGCGCTAACGACGGATACGCGTGTAAGTCAGCACAAATATTACACTTACGTGCTAAATCAATTACCGATTGCGCTCCAACATCGAGCAATGTTTTTATTGTTACAATATTATTTGAATGCGATAAAGCATGCGCTAACGTCATCTTGCCATTATGAGTTTTTGTATAATTGCGCGGTTGCCACACTTTTTTGCCATGCGATAATGAAAATGGTTCATCAACGCACGTATCTGCAAAAGTTTTTCCTTTTGCTATTGCAACAGCGTAAACAAGTATTTTAAAAACTGAACCAACTTGGCGTTCAGCGCATCGCGCACGATCAAACGTTGATTGAAAAAAACTATAGCCACCAATTAATGCTTTTACTGCACCAGAAGCAACGTGCATCGTGATTAACGCACCATCAATCGGCAAGCAGAGCGTTGTACGCTGATACGCAACATGCTGCACAAACAACTGTTCTGCTTTTTGTTGCATCTGTTTATTAATCGTCACTTTTATTTGATAACCATTGCAATACAGCGCATCTTTACCCAATAATTTTGTCATAAATGATCGCACGTATTCACGTACAAACAGACCAGTTTGATCTTCTTCGCGCTTTATAATCTCTATATTTTGCGATAACGCATCTTCGTATTCATCACAAGTAATAATCTTTTGTTGCAACATCTTTTTGAGCACAACATCACGTCGCTTTTGTGTTGATCGTGGGTACAACAATGGGCAATACGCTTGTGGCGATCGCACAATACCCGCGAGTGCTGCTGCTTGTGATAACGAAAGATCACACACTTCAATGCCCCAAAACTTTTTGCTTGCCGCCGCTATGCCAAAAATACCACAACCAAAACAGACATTATTCAAATACGCTTGTAAAATCTCTTGCTTGCTGCATTGTCGCTCAATCAACAACGCATAAAATTGTTCTTTAATTTTACGAGCAAACGTTTTTTTATGACCAAAAAATAATAATCGCACAAGTTGTTGTGTGATCGTGCTGGCCCCTTGCCTTTTAGCACCGTGATACAAATTTACAAAAAATGATCGTGCAATGCCACGCAGCGATAAACCACAATGAGAAAAAAAATAACGATCTTCACTAGCAATAAATGCATCAATCACTTGTTGTGGTACTTGAGACAACGCAACAGGATATGATTTATCATACACAAACTGCCACAACTCATTGCCACCATCATCGATTACAACTGATGGGACACAATCAACTGTTTTGCGAATAACAGAAACATCTATTTTATGCGTACGTAAAAAAAATAGCGCAACAAAAGCACTCACGCAGAAAGTCAAAAATACAAAACTAATACAAAAAAAGAGCAACCTTTTGCCCGTCATCACTCTCTCGCCTTTCATTGATGATCTATTGGGTATGCACAAATGTTGTAACATGCCACAGAAAAAAAGCAAACAAAAAAAAGAACCGGTATAAAACCGGTTCTTTTAAATTACTTTGATAAATTAGATAATCAAATTACGCTTGATCGTCTTCTTCAAATTCTTCAAATCCTGCATCTTGCATACTTTCTATAGCTTCAAGCACAGCTTTATATTCAGCATCAATTTCATCTTCGTCGTTTTGACCAAGAATAGCAACTTTAACTTTGTCGAATAGTTTAGAAACACCTTTGTCATACACTTCGTAAGCCACACCAGTTACAACTGTTGTTAACACAACAGCAGTAGCAATTTTACAATTACGACCCAAGAAAATTGTTTTTAATGAACTTAAGCAATCTAAAGTGCTGTCTAATGAACGTTGAGCCATATTTGTAGCGTCTTTGTACGCTTCTTTTGCATCATTATATTTTACTTCTGCATCAGCAATTACTTCTTCACTAGCTTCTTCGTCAGTTTTAATTTCTTTAAGTTCTTTAGCAGCTTCAAGCATAGCTTCACGCAAATCACTTCTACTTGAATCAACAACTTCATCAATTGAAGTTTTTGTTGGAGCATCAACTACTTTAGTTTCTAAATTATCAGCAGCTTCTTGTTCTGCAACTAATTTATCAGCAGCTTCTTGTTCTGCAGCTAATTTATCAGCAGCTTTTTGTTCTGCAACTAATTTATCAGCAGCTTCTTGTTCTGCAACTAATTTATCAGCAGCTTTTTGTTCTGCAGCTAATTTTTCATTTGAATAGTCTCTATAATTATAAGTAGTACCTTCAGAATAAACTAAATTCATACTTCCCAAAGATAATAATAATGCGAGCGAAAATACTTGTGTGTTTTTCATAGTCAGACAACTCCTGTAAAATGTGTCTATAACAAATTTGTAACTCTATTTAGAATTATCGCTCAGCAATTTGTAATTGTCAAATTTTTTTGTAATTAAAAAATAATCATACAACAATCTATTTAACAAAAAAAAGTTATTAACAAAAAATATTTAATAAAAATTGTACTCACATTTTTAATAGTTATCGATTATCAGATTATTGAAAATAATAAATTTTACTCATTCATTAAGCTATTCTTTATTTAAACCCCCTTTACAAATAGAAACAAAATTGCTATTATTTTAAAAAGAACAAATCTTTGAAAATAACGTCATTACACAGACAATCGCATGTGTCCTGCACATGAGGAAAGTCCGGACTCCTAACAAAAACGATACCATTGAAGAAGTTAATTCAACGATGGGCAGTATTGCCAACAATGCTGACGGAAAGTGTCGCAGAAAATAACCGCTTGTCACTTGTGGCAAGTAAGGATGAAAATGGGTGGTAAGAGCACCCAATAATCACTAGTAATGGTGATTATGGATAAACCCTATCGGGAGCAAGACAATGCAGCGTAAACGATCTTTGTTTCGGTTAATTACGCGGGTATGTCGCATAGATAAATGATTGTCACTCATTACTTTTTTGCGTAAAATATAATGAGTACAGAATCCGGCTTATCGTGTGATGGCGTACGCATCACTTCTTATAAACAAGAAAGCACAATCATGATCGCTTCTTCGTCAATTAATCACTATCTCTTTATTGGATTACTTGTTATTATTCTCGTCAGCACCTATCTTTTTATTGCGTATAATCAAAAAAAAACAAAACCTCTCAACCAATTAAAAAACACAAACGATATGATTATTTTGTGGGATCTGCATGAAGTTGTGTTTCAGCGCAGCATAATCGATTGGACAAAAGAAATCATAACCTTTAACGGCAAATGGCAAGCTATTAAAAAAACTTCGTGGCCAATGTATAAACTATTTTTCAAATACTTTTTATACGTACTCGGCATACAAAAAGGTGATATTAGCAGTGAAGAACTTATTGTACTTGCCAAACAACAAGGCAATGATGAACTTGTGCGCCTTGCTGTTACTGTTGGATCACGTTATACGCCAATAACAGAAACGGTTGATATTATTAAAGATTTACACAGTCATGGTTATAAACAACATGTTGGCTCCAATATTGGCCGCACCATTTATAATCATTTTAGCAATCTTTATCCAGAAATTTTTACTTACTTTAATCATGTCACGTTAGTTGAACCAGAACAAAATAAACCATTAATCAAAAAACCAAATCCACTATTTTTTAAAAACTATTTAGATAAAAATAATTTATCACCAAAACAAGTTATCTTTATCGATGACAAACAACACAACGTTGATGCTGCAAGACACGTTGGCATGATTGCAATACGATTTACAACACCAGAACAATTGCGTCAAAATCTTGGCGAACTTGACATTTTAGCAAAGCGCTAGACAGACAAGTGACAAATGGTATACTTGCTAACAGTAATAATTAACCACAAAAAAAGGAGCTCTTTTATGAAGAAGTTTTCAATCGTATTACTTACCCTCTTTTGCCTCTCTCAAACACATGTCACTCATGGTAATGATGCAGAATGTATTTCTGTAAACGATAACTGTGAAAAAACATGTAAAAAGATGTATCGCATTCGCTCAACAAAAGCATGTCCATGCCCAGAAAGTTGTGCTTCGCAAGATGGTGATGCATGTGCGCAAGATTGCCAAACGTGTAACGGCGATTGTTTACAAGCGTGCGCTGATGCTTGCAACAAAAAACGTATGACCAAAAATGATTGTTGTCCAGTTACAGGACAAACGAACGCTGAAGGTTGTTGCCCAGCTACCGGAGAAACATGTAGTGACGCTTGTGCACAAGATTGTGCTGATGCATGTGATAAAGCAAAAAAAGATTGTCCGTACGCTACAAAAAACATTACTTGGAAAACTGCAGCAAAAAGCTCAAAACTCAAGTTTACCGTAAAAAAAGCTGATGACGCCAAAGAAAAAGGTTGGGAACGCATAAAAGAAATTGTACAAGCAGCATTCGTCCAAGCAGAATTACCAGTTGAAAAAGAAGATGACAAAACGTATTCAATGACTATCACTAAAGGTAGCATGAATACACAAGAATGGGTTGACACATTAAATTACGTTAAAGATCTTGGTATGGAAGTTATCGAAGAACTTGAACAAGATGATGTTGCAACAGGCGGCATAATCTCAATTGAACTCACTGCTGACGATGATCAAGACATGACTGAAGAAAATGCTAACGCATAAAACTTAGAGTTTTTTCATAAAAACCCCAAAAAAAGAGAACAGTTTTCGAACTGTTCTCTTTTTTATTTACCAAAATTGCGCTGACAACTATTAAAGGAATTTAAAACATTTTGTAAATCATCTAAAGCTAAATCAGGCCATAAACAATCTAAAAAATATAACTCTGCATACGCGACTTGAAACAACAAAAAATTACTCAATCTTTTATACCCACCGGTACGGATAACAACTGACGGTGATGGCACATCGCACGGTGTCCACAAATAGGATACAAATAAATCATGAGAAACATCAGACGCTTTAATTTTTTTATCTTCTACTGCACGTGCACACGCTTGTGCTGCAGAAATAATTTCTTGTTGCCCACCATAACAAACATAAAATAACACAGTAAGTTTTTTGCACGCACGTGTTGCAGTCTCAACATGTTCAGTCTGCGTTAACACATCATCAGGAAAATGATGTTTGTCACCAACAAATTTTATACAAATATCATGTTGTAAAAAAAAATCATACTTTTCTTTAAGTTGTTTAACTAATGTAGAAAACAAAAGTGAAACTTCACGCGAAGAGCGTTCTAAATTTTCTAAAGAAAATGCATACAAAGAAAGATAAGCTATGTTGTTTTTTAAACAAAATGAAATAGTTCGCTCAACAGCATCGATACTTGCATTACCAATAGTTTTTGAAAACCCGTGACGTTTTGCCCATCGTCGGTTGCCATCCATAATACATGCAAGATGCAACACCACACTACTCCATAATAAAATTTAATTAACTAGTGCATGCTCTTTATACGCAACACGTTTTTTTACAACGCTTATCACACTCATCACAACTGCATGCAACACAAACGCAGTAGCTGCAAAAATTACACGCTCTGCACAAACTACCGGAATTAATGCTAGCCACGCAGATGCTGCCATAGGTACTGTGTATAACCAAATAACTGATCCGACTGCATGCCCAACAAACGTACTTGCTAACAATCGCGCTGATAATGATTGCAAACCAAAAAGATAAATACCAATTGGCACCAACCAAAATAACGCATATGGCGCAGCATAAAAACCAACTGGATGCGCAATAAATAAAATCATGCTTACAACTGGAACCAATAAACGAATTGCCCAATGATTATACGTCATGTACAAAGAAACAAATATACCAGGAATAATAAATGCTAATGATGCCAATGAAAATGATGCACCAATTGCATAACGTGCAACAAAGCGCACTATCATTGCCACAACTGATACGCTACCACCCCACAAGCCAAGTAATGGATAAACAGCATTAACTCCTGAAAAAAAGATATTGTGTGATCCAACAATAAAACTTACTTTACAAAACGATGCTACAAACAATACACCAAAAGTTGCAAAAAAACCTACTAATCGCTTTATTGAATTATTTGTAACCATTAATTGCCCTTACTTACAAAGTATAATTTCTGCTTTTTAAAAGTATACTACGTATTATCTTCAAGGTCGACTTGCCCTGGAGTAAGATCAACTAACACGCCACAACACTTTTCAGCTAGGCTTTCTCGTTCTTTTTTAGAATATGCATTACCAGCAAAAAAGGGTATACATCGTGCTTGACTCGCCAATTTTTTTTGCCATGCAAAGAGGCACTCTGAAAACCACGATCTTAACACATGTTCTACATCAAGATCATACACAACATACAAATAATCATCATCACCTAGAAACTCAAATAACAATTTGTTCTCTGTTGGATGTTTTAATACATTAGACAATTTTGTTAATTCATAATCATTTTGATCTTCAATAATTTGTTCTAATAATTGAGAATCAAAAAGTTTTTGCAAGGTCAAACTATCACCTTCTTGAATAACCTTTCCAATCTTCCAACCCGGCAACAAAATACCTACCTCACCGTCACGCTCTTCTCTTCGTTGGTGAGTTATTTCCAGCCACAAAATCAAATAATCATAACAATTTAACACCATGCGTATTTCATCATCTTCATGCAAAGTATCTAAAACACCTTTTTGTTCTATCGTTATTGCATTTTCAAAACCATCGAAGTTAACAGAATTCCAAAAAATAGTATTTTGCTTAGAGTAAATAGATTCACATTCATCAAAAAACCAATAGCGTGCATTTTGTGCAAATAAACTATTTTCCAAAAATCGATCTAACGATTTAAAAAACACCTTAAACTTGGATCTTTTACGACATTTTTTAAACTTAGTTCTTTTGTAATTTAACAATTCATAACCGTATGCATCACCAATTAAAAATAACGTTATTATATAATTATTACTAAAAAATTGTGTCCGCAATGCTAAAACTGATTGGTTTTTTAATTGTTCATGAAATAGCGAAGAATTAAGTGGAACCGTTATACTATCTTTTTTAGAATGAACTGAAACTAACCAACTTTTACAAAAATCATAATCTTCAACAATCATTGCTGGCAAAGGAACAATTAATTCTTGCTGTGCAAAACTTTTTAAACAAAAAAATAATAAAAACAAATGAATAATACGTTTCATGATGATCCTTGTTGTAAAAACTAACGCACCTTTACAATATCAATTATTTTTTAATGGTAAACATTCTTTACAAATTAGCTCAAATACTTTTTCTAAATCATCAGTGAGAAATAACAAATCAAGATCTTCTTGTAAGACTAACCCATGCCTAAAAGCTTCGTTCTCTGCCCACATCATAAATGGTCGCCAATATTCTACGCCAACAAGAATAATTGGTACCCGTGGTAACTTCTCAGTTTGTACCAGCGTAATAACTTCAGAAAGTTCATCCATTGTGCCAAAACCACCAGGAAAAACGACAAATGCATTAGAATAACGCGTTAACAACCATTTACGCGCAAAAAAGAAATCCAACTCAATGTATTCTTGCACACAGGAGTTAGGATCCTCGGTAAGATCACGCACACCAATGCCAATACTTTTTCCTCGTGCTTTTTTGCTATAAATAGCGCCACAATTGGCAGCTTCCATAATCCCTGGTCCACCACCAGTAAGCACAGAAATACCATCATCAACAAATAATTGTGATAATTCATGGGCTTTTTTCGCATAAAAATCATTTTGCTTAAAGCGCGCACCACCAAAAATAGAAACAATCGGCTTGTTTAAACCAGAAATACGCCAAATGCCATACAACATCTGTCGCCAAACACGAAATGATCGAAATAACGCATCGAAAAAAAACTTTATTCTTTTATTCATTCCCACATCCCCGTTAATTACCCTTAATTACAGTCTAACGATGGTAATATTGACTTGTCTAGAATATTTTTCTTTTCATATTGAAATTATCAGTGCGTTTTTGTTACAATAAGAATAGATGGAAATAAACATGAATACAATTCTTGGTAGGTTATAAATATGAAGATAACGATAAAATGCCTTATTCTCGCCCTTTTTATACAGGCAACCCCAAATCTTTATGCTACACAACAACAAAAACCTATCTGGGTGACTATCTTTATTCATGGTATTATGAGCATTAAATCACACATAAATATTAATAACTTTATGCACTTTATGTGTGATGAGGTAGAAGATACCATTTACGCAAAAACCGTTAATTGCATGCGAAACAACCCATTTTTCTATAAAAATCAACCAATGCAAGCCTATGGGCTCCAACCAATAAATAAACAACTTATGCAAGGCGACACCTCAGCAGCAACGGCACATTTGTACAAAATGGTTGAAAGCATGATAGATCTTGATAAAGATTATAAAGATCATCTCTTTTATACCTACGGCTGGTCAGGGTTACTCAGCGCAAAACAACGATTAAAAGAAGCATATCAACTTTTTGATGAACTTTACACATTACAAAAACAAATAGAGCTATCATGCGGACAAACGCCAAAATTTCGCATTGTCAGCTATAGCCATGGTGGCAATCTTGCACTCAATCTCGGTGTTATCGCACAAAAACATCCTGAACAAAATCTAACCATTGATGAGCTAATTTTAATTGGTACGCCAATACAACACGAAACTGATTATCTTGTTCATGAACCAACCTTTAAAAAAATTTACAATATTTATTCACAACTTGATCGCATTCAAAAATCAGACTTTTTCTCGTTCCATCGCTTTTTTTCAGGAAAAACATTTGAATCCAGAAAAGACTTTATTGTTCCAAAAAAAGTCACACAAATACGGATTCGCATCTCACAAGACAAATACCCGGAACGACCGTTATCACTAGAACAACATCTGCAATATTCTGGCCAACGACGTCGTTTTCGTGATAAATCTCCCGGACATATCGAATTATGGTTTTATGGTTGGACACCGAGCAAATACAGAGAAGATTTTCCACTATCACCACTACCAGTAGCAATCTTATTACCACACATCATCGCTGAGCTTAAAACATTGCGTGAAATGCCCGCTCGTTGCACCTTTGAATTGCGTCCAGAACATGCGGTAAGCATTATTCGTGCACAAAAAGCTGTTCATCCACGAACGTTTTTATCTCCAGAGCAACTGGAACGCTTAAAGCGAATTGCACAAAAGATCACCCCACCACACCAACAACAAGAAGATTATGATGCACAAATAGAACAAGCATTCGCTGAAATAGAACAATTACTAAACAAATCAAATTAAATACAATCCGTCATTGACTAGAGC